>NZ_CP093379.1:2607500-2907500 GCF_022655595.1 Ignatzschineria rhizosphaerae | reverse complement strand
ATAGAGTTTCTCCCCATTGACTTTGAACTCTGTAACATCTGTTACCCATTTTTGATTAGGCTTGCTTGCTGTAAATTGACGTTGTAAAAGATTCTTAGCGACTCTTCCAATCTGGCCTTTATAAGAACGATATTTCTTTGGACGAATCAAAGATTTTAGGTTCAACTGTTTCATTAGCCTCTGGACTTTCTTATGGTTAATGATGAACTCTCGCCTTAGTATTGCTGTAATTCTGCGATAGCCATAACGCCCCTTGTTCTCATGATAAATTGACAATATTTTCGCTTTAAGATCACTTTCCGGATCAGCAGAGAAGAGTGACTTTCGATGATAATAATAACTACTTCTCGCAAGATGGCTCACTTTAAGTAGGAGTGTTAAAGGATGCTTCCCTTTTAACTCCTCGATTGTTTCAGTTTGAGCCTTCGCTGTTCCTCCCTCTCTTCCAACTCTTGATACTTTTTTAAGACATCATTCTCCGCACGGAGATAGAGAAGTTCAGCGGTTAATTCATCAATCAACTTTTCCTGCTCTGTTCTATTATCTGGCTTTTTGGGACGTTTCATTATATTAGGTCGACCTTTCTGGCGTGGTTTAAGCGCATCTAAACCACCAATTTTAAAGAGAGATTTCCATTCTAATACAGAAGTAAATGCAGGAATATTAAAATATGCAGCAGTCTCTCGGATAGAAAGGTTATTTAATGTCATGTAAGTTACAACATGTAGCTTAAATTCAGCCGTATAGTTAAGTTTAGAAGTTCTGGGTTTTATACCTTCAGCCCCATGATACTGATAAGCTTTCACCCACTTACGGACAGTTGTGCATTCCACATTAAAGTAGCGAGCAGTCGCTTGATAACCATGATTATCAAGATAAAACTGAATTACTTGTAATTTAAAATCAAAAGAATATTTAGTCATATAAAAACACCCCAAAGTTGTGTCCAACTTTTGGGGTGCTGTTCACTTATAGGTGGCTTTTCTCTTTTTCAAATTTCCTTATTAATAACATCCCTTATCTTTTATAGCAATATCAGTTAAAAAGTGGCTGAATCAGATTGCCGGCGCATCGGTGAGAAGCGAAAGAATCATGCTACCTGACATCGTGCAAGCTTGTTTGATTCATATACGACAGCGTTTTACTTTTAAAAGAGTATTTATTAAACCCAATCGACAATAAGTATCTCAGAGCTGACACAAGATCAAGATAGAATAAAAATATGACGCTTAAGATATATCACTACTTTTTCTTTGGTCTAAATGCGGTTGCGATAGATTCATTAACTTCAATATACGCAGCGCCAATAAGATCTAAGCAATAAGGAATAGCTGAAAAAATACCGTTTACAACCACCTTGCCTTCAGAATCTTTAACACCTGCTAATGTCTCCTCAATCGCACGCGGGCGACCTGGCAAATTGACGATCAATGTCTCATTACGAATAACCGCTACTTGTCTTGATAAAATTGCAGTAGGAACAAAATAGAGACTTACTTGACGCATCTGTTCACCAAATCCCGGCATCTCCTTATCTGCGATTGCTAACGTCGCATCCGGCGTAACATCTCGTTTCGTTGGCCCTGTTCCGCCTGTGGTTAAAATCAGATCACACGCTTCATGATCGACTAATGCCGTCAATGTCGCTTCAATCTCTGCCTGCTCATCTGCAATCAGACGTTCATGAAAGATTATTGGATTTTGAATCGCCGAAGTGAGCCATGCCTTTAGATGTGGAATTCCTTCATCTTCATAAATCCCCTGACTCGCCCTATCTGAAACAGACACCACTCCAATCGTAATCGTTTGCATAATATCCCTCATGATTTATTCCTTAATAATAATGACTATGTTATCAGATCCTCAATAGCGATTCATCGCCGGAGATTTCAAGCTCTGAATATAAGGTTATTCTTTTAAAACTATGAATAATTCATTTTGTAATTATTTCGATCAAGGAAAGCTCACCTATTATTGCTGGCAATAAAAAAGAGCGCTAGTGTTAACACTGCGCTCTTTTGAAAGGAGATCTACCCAATAACTAGTAGAAACTCAGCCTTATACTTAATTCAAAAACATTAATAAAAGTGATGGTGAAAGACCTAATACCACTAATAAAATTGTATTGATATTAAAGAATACTTGGCTCATGCCATTTGCTTCGATTGTTAACTCTTTACCCGTAACTTCTTCATCAAAGAACATTACTTTGATAACACGTAAGTAGTAGTAAAGACCAATCACTGACATGAGAAGCGCGATAATAACGGTATAGAGATATCCTGCCTCAAATGCGGCTCTAAGCACAACGAATTTTGCATAGAAGCCTACGAAGAAAGGAATACCGCCCATCGACAACATTACTGCTGCCATCAAAATACCGTACCAAGCATGCTTTTTAGCAAAGCCTTTCAAATCATCAATTGCTTGAATCTCTTTACCATTAATTTTTACTGATAGTAAGAAACCGAAAGCTGCAGTTGTTGTCATGGCATAAGTAATTGCATAGAAAAGACCCGCACCTAATGCATCATAACTTGTATCCGCAATGAGTAGACCTAGCAAAATGAAACCTGCATGAGATACCGCTGAATAACCGAGCATACGGCGGATATTCTCTTGTTTAAGCGCTACTAAGTTACCAATCACAAATGAGATTATCGCAATCGCAATCACAAATGGCTGCCATTTATCCGCAAACTCAAGAAGACCGCCTAAAAGAATAATTACCCCCATCATAAAGGCTGCAATTTTTGGCGCTGCCCCGATATACATTGCAACAGGCGCCGGAGCACCTTCGTATACATCAGGTACCCAGCTATGGAATGGCGCACCACCTAATTTAAACACGGTTCCCACAATTAAGAAAACTGCTGAGAAAAGGATTAAACGAGATTGGCTATCAGTCATACCACCTGCAATCACTTCTCTGATATCGATAATTTGTAATGATCCGGTTGCACCATAAAGCAGTGCCATACCAAAAAGAAGGATTCCTGAAGACATCGCTCCCATCACAAAATACTTCATTGCAGCTTCTGAGCCTTTATTACTACGACGGTTAAGTGCAACTAAACCATACATTGGTAAAGACATTAATTCTAAACCAACATAAACCGTTAAAACACTACCCGCCGCAACAAGCACTAACATTCCTAATGTACTTAAAAGTACAAGAACATAGTACTCAGCGTTTGCGATATCATTCTCATTAAGACGTGAATAACCATATACAAGACCAAATGCCACGATCAACACCATGAACACTTTAATCAATGTAATTAATGGGTTATAGATAATTTCTCCATACCAGAAGAAATTACTCGCAATCACACCCTCTGTGACATCATAGTTATATTGGAATAAGCCTAATACAGCTGTTCCAAAGAGCGCAATAAGACTTAACGTATAGAGCATTGACTGCTTTGCATTCTTATTTAAGCTCTCATATAACAAGATAATCACGATCATACTCATTAAAAAGATCTCAGGAAGAGCTACAAGCAGATCGGTAAAATTTAATTCCATCATTTTAACTTCCCTTAGAATTGTCCTGTTAAGTGAGTAATCAGTCCATCAATTGTCGATTGCATTAAGTTTGCAATCGGATCTGGCCATACCCCTAAGAGGATGACAAGAACAGCTAATGAACCTAATAAGAACCACTCACGCCCATTGATATCTTTCATCTGTTTCACGTGATCATGAACGATATCCCCTAAGATCACACGCTTTGTTAACCAGAGGTTGTAAGCCGCACTTAAGATCAGTGATAACGCTACTAAAATCGCGATATAAACAGAATAATGGAAGCTTGCAAGGATCGTCCAGAATTCCCCAATGAACCCTGAAGTTCCTGGTAATCCTGAGTTTGCCATTGCAAAGAAGATAAAGAATGCACCAAAGATTGGCATTGAGTTAATCACACCACCATAATCTGCGATTTCACGTGAATGAATACGATCATAAAGCACCCCAATACAGAGGAACATTCCTGATGAGATAAGCCCGTGAGAGATCATCTGCATCATCCCCCCTTGAAGCGCCATTTGCATCGCTTCAGGATCAAGGGATCCGCCGCCAAGCATTGCTACAGGAAGGATAAATGCAAGCGTCACAAATCCCATATGTGAGATTGATGAGTATGCGATCATTTTCTTCATATCACGTTGAACAAGTGCTACAAGTGCAATATATAAAATTGCAATCACACTTAACGCTACGATTAACCAAGAATAAGCAGATGCCCCTAATGGTGCAATTGGAAGAATAAAGCGAACAAATCCATATCCACCAATCTTCAGCGTAATCGCTGCTAAGATCACAGAACCGCCTGTTGGCGCCTCAACGTGCGCTGAAGGTAACCAAGTATGTACAGGAAACATCGGCACTTTCACCGCAAATCCAGCAAGGAATGCGAAGAAGAGCCATTTCTGCGTGCTTTCTGCAAGCTCAAGATTTTGGAATCCTAAGATGTTGAAGTCACCCGCTTGGAAATAGAGATAAATAAGCGCAACCAGTAAAAAGATTGATCCTAAGAACGTGTAAAGGAAGAACTTCAGTGCCGCAGTAATACGACCAGGGCCTCCCCAAACACCGATAATTAAGAACATTGGAATGAGCATCGCTTCGAAGAAGACATAGAAAAGAATTCCATCGACTGAAGCAAAAATACCATTCATCAATCCTTCAAGAATTAAGAATGCCGCAAAATATTGATGCGGACGATCCTTAATAATCTCCCAACCTGCGATTACAACCAAGATTGTAACGAAAGTTGTCAGGACAATAAACGGCATGGAGAATCCATCAATACCTAAGTGATAACTGATTCCAAGCTCACTGCTCCAAACAATCTGTTCCACAAATTGCATACCGCTTGCATCAGGGCTAAAGCCAAGAATAAGCGGTAACGAAATAATAAAGCTAAGAATAGCAAAGGCGAGCGACATCCAACGGACTCGCGTTGGCTCGTTGCCAACAGCGAGAACGATGAGTCCTCCGATAATCGGAAGCCAAATGACTAAACTTAACCAAGAGATTTGCATTGTATCTGCCATTTTATATTCCTAGTTAAAAAATACGACCCATGTCATAAGTGCTAATAGACCAACTACCATGATAAATGCTGCGTGGTAGATGTACCCCGTTTGAATACGGCGGATGCTCGCACCTACGCAAGATGCCACACGCGCTGATCCAAATACGATGCCTCGATCGATGATTGCATCATCAATTTTCGTCCAGAAGAAGCGGCCAAGGCCCACAGCTCCATTTGCGATAAATTTCTGATTAAAATCATCTAGGTAGTATTTGTTTTCAAACACCTTATAGAGTCCAGTTTTCTCAAGGATTTCGCGGCCTTTTGTTGCCACTTTTGGTTGAATCAAGAAGCTATACCAAGCCACCGCAATTCCCGCTAATGTTAAGTAGAATGCCGGTGCTGTTAAGGCTTCTTTCGTCATCTCTAACGAGCCATGGAAGCTGTTTTTCATCATTTGCGTTGCAGGATTGACAACATCATTGATAAAGACAGAATCCGCTAAGAACGTATTTTCAATCATCATTGGTGCCATATACCAACCAAGGATTACCGAAGGAATCGCAAGGAGAATAAGTGGTAGTGTCACAACCCAAGGAGATTCTTTTGGCTCTTCTGGAAGAACGCTTTCATCTTCACTGTGATGATCATGTCCTAAAGACTCATCAACGGTATAACGCGCCTTACCATGGAATACTAAGAAGTACATTCTAAAGGTATAAAGTGCCGTTAAGAATACCCCAATCTCAAGCGCTAATGTGGCATAACCTGTACCAACAACCGTACTGTTACCCAGCGCCATGATGATTCCCTCTTTCGAGTAGTAACCCGAGAAGAATGGCATTCCCACAAGTGCAAGTGAACCAATTAACGTTGTGATCCAAGTAATTGGCATCTTCTTACGAAGCCCACCCATATAACGCATATCTTGTACGTGACTCATTCCGATAATCACAGAACCTGCACCTAAGAATAAAAGTGCTTTAAAGAATGCATGAGTTGTTAAGTGGAACGCCGCTAAGGAGTATGTTGAAGCACCTAGTGCCACAGTCATATACCCTAATTGCGAGATTGTTGAGTAAGCAATAACACGTTTGATATCGTTTTGGAAAAGGCCCAATACTCCCATAAAGAGCGCTGTTGTCGCTCCCAGAATTATTACCATTGACAATGCCGCTGGTGATAATTCATAAATAGGCGACATACGCGCAACCATGAAGATCCCGGCAGTAACCATCGTTGCCGCGTGAATCAATGCTGAGATTGGCGTTGGACCTTCCATCGAATCTGGTAACCAGACATGAAGTGGAACCTGTGCTGATTTACCCATTGCTCCGATAAAGAGGAATACAGCCGCAAAGGTCATGATATTCCACTGCGTTCCTAAGAACGAAATCGTTGCCGGCGCATCCCCTAATCTTTCAAAGGCTTCTGTATAGGTTAATGAGCTCGTCATGTAAGCCACACATGCAATACCAATTAAGAATCCAAAGTCACCCACACGGTTCACTAAGAATGCTTTCATGTTTGCATAAGTTGCAGTTGGCTTTTTAAACCAGAAACCAATTAAGAGATATGACACAAGACCTACCGCTTCCCAACCGAAGAAGAGCTGCATGAAGTTATTAGACATCACAAGCATCAACATCGAGAAGGTAAAGAGCGAGATATAACTAAAGAATCTGTTATACCCAGGATCCCCTTTCATATAACCAATTGAATAAACGTGAACCATCGTTGAAACCGATGTAATCACCACCATCATCATTGCCGTTAAATTATCGACCATGAATCCCACACCAACACTAAGTGCGCCTGTATTCATCCACGTATAGAGGTTCTCGTCAAAGATCGGTGCATTACCGTTCATATGCTCGATTAATACATAGCCTGAAAGAACTGCCGCAATCGCTACAAACGTAATTGTAACGGTATGCGCCACTTTTTCATTAATCACTCGGCAAAATAGGCCTGAGATTGCTGATCCAAAGAGGGGCAATAAGACAATTAAAAGATAAATATATTTAAATTCCATTGTACTAGCCTCTCAATTCCGTGATTTCATCAACATTGATGCTACCGCGGTTTCTAAATACTAACACTAAGATTGCAAGACCAATGGCTGCTTCCGCCGCTGCTACAGCTAGCGTAAAGAAAACAAAGATCTGCCCGTGTAAATCGCCAGAGAACTGAGAGAACGCTACGAAAAGTGTACTACTTGCTAAAAGCATTAGCTCAATACACATTAAGAGCACAATTAAGTTTCTACGATTAATGAATATTCCCGCTGTACTGATTCCAAAAAGAATCGTTGAGAGAATAATATAATCATCAATGACTAAATTCATTTCTACTTCTCCTCCTCTGCTGTCTCGGCATCTTCACTCGTTTCCTTTACAGGAGCTGGTGCTAATACCGCAGAATCCATCTTCACCATACGCACACGTTTTGTCGGATCAGCTTTAATCTGCCAACCCACCGGAACGTCTTTACGACGAAGAGGTCCAATACGACGCGTTAAAGCAATTGCGGCAATCATGGCAACTAATAAAATGAGTGCTGTTGCTTCAAATGCATAAATATACTCAGTGTAAAGAAGCACGCCAAGTTCTTGCGCATTCGTTAACTCACTACCTGCGCGAATTGTTTCAACGCCGCCTTCTAGTGCAAATTTATTCGCGATAAAACTATCACCGCCTAAAATCACAATTAAGATCTCAGCAATAAAAACAACGCCCACTAAAAATGCTAGTGGTAAAAACTTCACGAATCCTTCTTTGAGCATATCGTGAGGAACATCAAGCATCATCACGGCAAACAAGAAGAAGACCATTACGGCACCGCAGTAGATAATAATCAACGAAAGTGCGAGGAACTCTGCTTGCAATAACAACCAGCAGCAGCTCACCATGACAAAGATCAGAACTAGATGCAGCACTGATGTCATCGTATTTTTTGCACTAACGACACGAATCGCTGAATAGATCGTGATGAGCGCAAAGATGTAAAACAATATCTTAAATAACATCTGCTCCCCCTAGTATAGCTTTGAGTCAAGCGCGCGATCTTCAGCGATTTGTACTTCGTACTTATCGCCTAGTGCAAGCAAGCTCTCTTTAGTGATGATATTATCGCCCTTCTCTTCCATGTGATACTCAAATACGCGCGTTAACACGATTGAATCAACAGGACATGCTTGTTCGCATAATCCACAGAAGATACATTTAAAGAGGTCAATATCGTAACGAGTGGTACGACGAGTCCCATCACCGCGCTCTTCTGTATCAATGGTAATCGCTAATGCTGGGCAGACTGCTTCACAAAGCTTACAACCGATACAACGCTCTTCCCCATTTGGATAACGGCGAAGGGCATGAAGTCCACGGAAACGATTGGACTGTGGTGTTTTTTCAAACGGATACTCGACGGTAAACTTGGGTCTAAAGAAATAACGAAAGGTAATTCCTAAACCTTTACGTAACTCTTTTAACGTAAACGTCTCGTATACTGATTTTAAATATCTAAACATTGATAATCCTTCCTATTCCTTTAAAACCATGGTTTTAAACCGATGCCATACATCACGAGAACTACCGCGATCCATACAAGTGCAATCGGAATAAAGAATTTCCAGCCTAAGCGCATGATCTGGTCATAACGATACCCAGGGAACGTTGCACGAACCCAAATCATCGCGAAGAGGAAAAATGCCATTTTAAGAATCATCCAGAATGTACTGTCTGTCGCTAAAAGCGAGAGCACAGGAATGTTCTCAATTGCCTCAATACCTGAAAGCGGTGATAACCATCCTCCAAAGAAGAGTAGGCTCATCAATGCCGACATCAAGATCATATTGGTATACTCAGCAAGGTAGAATGTTACGAAACCTGTTCCTGAATACTCTGTAAAGTATCCGGCAACGATTTCCGATTCCCCTTCTGTTACCTCAAATGGCGCACGGTTTAATTCTGCTAACCCTGCAATGAAGTAGATCACTGCCATGGGTAATAACGGAATAAAGTACCAGTTTACAAGCCCAAGTTCCCCTGATTGACCCTTCACAATTTCTGAGAAGTTTAAACTTCCTGAAAGCATTACAACTGTGATTAAAGCAAAGCCAATGGCAAGCTCATAAGAAACGACTTGCGCCGCACTACGGATTGCCCCAAACATTGAGAACTTCGAGTTAGATCCCCAACCTGCCATGAGCGATGCATAAACCCCTAATGAAGTCATTGCGAGAATATATAAAATCGCAGAATCCATTGAAGAGCTAATCCATTTCTCATTGAAAGGAATGACTGCCCACACGGCAAATGCTGTTGTTACCGCAATAAATGGTGCGATTAAGAACATTGCTTTGTTAGCAGCTGATGGGATAACCCACTCTTTAAAGAGCATTTTAAGAAGATCCGCAAAAGGCTGTAAAAGACCTTTAGGACCGACTCTATTTGGACCTAAACGGATATGCATATACCCAAGCACTTTACGTTCTGCAAATGTGAGATATGCTACCGATAAAACGATTGGCAAAAAGATCGCCAATGTCTTAATTAGAGCCCAAACAAGCGGATAATTGATAATAGCCATTACGATATCCATCTAATTTGCCCCCTTAATTGATTGATAAAATTGTGTTTCACCCGCATATTCTGTTGGGATTCGCACACAGCCTAAGGCAACTTTTTCAGAAACGCGAGATAAGAAATTATTCTCACGATTTAACACAGGCATTACAGTTGCTTCATCACCGGCATTGTTAAATGCGATACGAGCACGTTTTGCAAGAGGTGTTTTCTGAAGCGCTTTTCCACGTCTGACATAGGCATCTGTAGAGTAAAGAGATGTTGTAGGTACCGCTAACAATCCCTCTTTCGCCATTGGCTTATAATCAAATGAGGCGCCACTGACTTCGTTAGAAGTTTCGCTAAGTTTTGCTTCATTGACTTGTAACCAAGCCGCTAATACATCTTCAGAACTAATATAATCAAATCCAGAAAGTTCAAACTGATTACCTAATACACGGAGAATCTTCCAGATAGGACGCGCTTCACCATGAGGCATGCTTGCCGCTTGAAGTGATTGTAATTTACCTTCAAGGCTGACATAACTACCTGATGTTTCTGCCCATGCAGCTCCGGGAAGCACCACATTTGCCACTGACTTAATCGTTTCACTTGCAAATGGTGTGATCGCAACAACTGCTTCTGCTGCATTTAATGCCTTCATTACCTTACTTGCTTCTACAAAATCAAATTCAGGATCAATAGCGCCCACTAAAACATAAGCTTTAAGAGGTGAGTTGATCATTGTGGCTGTATTTGCCCCTTCTGACGTTAACCCCGTAATCGCTGCACCAGAACTATTAGCACCTTGCGTGAAGTAACCCAGTTTTGCACCAGAAATACGTGCAAGCTCTGCTGCTAATACTCGAATCGTTGCAAACTGTGGGTGACTGATAGCGTCATGTCCTAAAACAATCCATTCTCTTTCACCTTTTAAGAGTTGCTCTGCAATCTGATTAACCGCATCACTATTTGCTGTATGACTATTGATAACACCTGTTAATTCCGTGCGAATTGAAGTTCCCTTCATTTCTGCCACTTTAACTAATACTGATGAAATCTCATTTACCCAATCAAATGGATGCGCAATAATTTCTGCATTCATCGCATGTAATTGATCGGCGCTATATGCACCCAAGAATGAAACTTTTGCCCCATTTTTGACAGCATCACGTACACGAATCGCCAAAATTGGTGCTTCCATACGAGGATCAGCGCCTACGAGGAAGATTGAATCTAATTGATTAATCTCTGGAATCGAAACGCCTAATGCACGGAATGTTGGCTCTGCACTCTCACCACTAAAATCGCGTTGATTAAAACGGTAATCTACATTTGTAAGTTTTAAACCTGCTTGAAGCTCTTTCACTAATTGAAGTTCTTCAACAGATGCTAATGGCGAAACAAGCACGCCGACTTCAGATGCACCATACTTTTGGATAGCACCTTCAATAATAAGCTTTGTTGCTTTAAGTGCATCGCTCCATGAGGCTTTTTCAAGGACACCATTACCATTATCCATTAATGGATGTGCGGCTCTATCATCACTTGAAAGCGCTTCATAACTGAAACGATCTCTATCTGAAATCCATGGTTCATTGATCTCATCATTACGGCGAGCGGCAACACGAGCAACCTTCCCACGTAATGTATGAATCTCGGTATTCGTGCCTACCCCATCATGCATGCTGATGGAATCATGGTTCATATACTCCCAAGGACGCGCCCCATATTTAGATGGCTTTGCAGTTAATGCGCCAACTGGGCAGATATCGATGATATTTGCGGAAACTTCTGAAACAAGCGCATGTTGGATATAGGTTGTGATCTCTAAACGATCCCCACGATCAACTCCGCCAAGCTCACGCATTCCGGCAATTTCATCACCATAACGAACACAACGTGTACATTGAATACAACGATTCATAAAGGTCTCAACTAATGGGCCGATATCAATCTTCTCAACGTGACGCTTCTCTTCTTCAAAAAGCGACTTGTTCTGACCATATTCTGCTGAGAAATCTTGTAACTCACACTCACCACCTTGGTCACAAATTGGACAATCTAGGGGGTGATTGATGAGTAAAAATTCCATAATCGCTTTTTGCGCAGCGCGCGCTTTATCATTACGAGTACGAACAATCATGCCATCCATAATCGGTGTTGCACATGCAGGCGCTGGTTTTGGCATACGCTCGACATCTACTAAACACATACGGCAGCTTGCTGCGATTGATAATTTATCGTGGTAACAGAAACGAGGAATCGCAATTCCTTCACGATCTGCCACTTCAATTAACATTGAGCCTGCGGGTGCTTGGAATTCTTTACCATCAATATTTACGGTAAACATCTTCACTTCATTACTCATTATTTAGCCCCCTCAACCATGCTTTTACCGTGCTCGATATAGTATTTAAACTCTTCAGGGAAGTATTTAACAAAACTGAGCACAGGCATTGCTGCAGCATCACCAAGCGCACAGATTGTCCGTCCGCCGATATTGTTTGCAACATGCACTAAACGATCTAAATCTTCAGGCTTACCTTCACCTTGCAAGATACGATCCATAATTCTAAATAACCAACCGGTTCCTTCACGACATGGCGTACATTGTCCGCATGACTCACTGAAGTAGAAACTTGAGAGCGTACGAAGTGCTTTTACCATATCGGTGGTTTCATCCATCACAATGACCGCGCCTGAACCCATCATCGATCCGGCATGCTTTGCAATCGAGTCATAGTCCATGTTGGTTTCCATCATGATATGGCCTGGCACCACAGGAACTGAAGATCCCCCTGGAATCACCGCTTTAATCTTACGGCCTTTCCAAATACCACCAGCTAACTCTAAAAGATCCTTAAATGGCGTTCCCATCGGAATCTCATAGTTACCAGGCTTTGCAACGTGACCTGAGATTGAGAAAATCTTCTGCCCACCAGCACCAGGAATACCATGCTCTTTAAACCAATCAGATCCATTACGAATAATACGACCCACTGATGAGAGAGACTCACAGTTATTAATTGTCGTTGGTTTTCCGTAAAGCCCAACTGCTGCTGGGAATGGCGGTTTAAAGCGAGGTTGCCCTTTTTTACCTTCTAACGATTCTAACAGCGCAGTCTCTTCTCCACAGATATAAGCCCCGGCTCCTAATGCCCCATAAAGCTCAATCGAGATACCACTTCCTTGGATATTTTGCCCAAGTAAACCGGCATCTCTTGCTTCTTGAATCGCTGCTTCAAAACGTTTGAAAGGCTCTTCACTGAACTCACCACGCATGTAGTTATAACCTACTTTTGCACCAATGGCATAAGCGGCAATCATCATCCCTTCTACTAAAGCATGAGGATTATAACGAAGAATATCTCTATCCTTACATGTCCCTGGCTCTGATTCATCCGAGTTACAAACAAGATAGCTACTGCCATCATCATTTTTCGGCATGAAGCTCCACTTAACGCCCGTTGGGAATCCCGCACCACCACGACCACGAAGCTCTGAAGCTTTGACCATGTCGATGACTTCTTCCTTAGAGAGTTCACCTTTTAATATTTTTTTCCACCCATCGTAGCCACCTAAGCTCAAGTAGGTCTCTAATGACCATGGCTTATCGTGCCCGAGAGTGAAGTAACAAACTTCATTTTGTACCATTAGTTTGCCTCTTTCTTATCTGCTCTTGATTCGATACGGTCGAGAATCTCATCAATCTTCTCAATCGTTAAATTCTCATGATATTCATGATTGATTAAAGCTGCAGGCGCCGCTGTACAAGCTGCTAAACACTCATCTTCTTTCTTAAGCGAAAAAAGACCGTCAGGAGTGGACTCCCCGGCCTTAATACCTAAACGATTCTCAACGTGCGCTAATAACTCTTCTCCGCCGCGAAGCATACAGGAGATATTAGTACATATTAATAGTGCATTTTTACCGCATGGCTTTGTTTCAAAATTTGAATAAAACGATGCAACTTCATAGACCGCAATTGGGGATAACTCAAGATATTCGGCAATGGCATCCATTAGCTCGGTTGTGAGATATCCATCATTGTCGTGCTGAACTTCACGAAGTGCAGCAAGAAGTGCTGATTGCTTCCGATCATCAGGGAAGCGTGTAAGCCAGCGGTCGATTTCTGCTCTTGCGCGGCTACTTAATATACTTTCTCTATTCTTCATCTTAGCTACTCTATACTTATAATTCGTAAAATTAGCGGTCAATATCCCCAAATACCATGTCTTGTGTCCCAAGGATTGCAACTAAGTCTGACAACATGTGGCGACGAGCCATCTCTTCTGTTGCCGAGATATGTGCAAATCCTGGTGATCTAAATTTCACACGGTAAGGTTTGTTCGCCCCATCTGAAACCACATAGGTACCAAACTCCCCTTTAGGATGTTCAACAGCGGCGTAAGATTCCCCTTCAGGAACACAGAAACCTTCTGTAAAGACTTTAAACTGCTGAATCAGTGATTCCATTCCCTCTTTTACATCACGTCTTTGAGGAATCGTTACGCGGCTATCTTCCGACATCACTGGACCTTTGTTCTCACGAAGCCACGCAATACATTGCTTCATGATATGTGCCGATTGCACCATCTCTTCAAGTCTTACTAAGAAGCGATCGTAACAGTCACCATTAACGCCGACCGGCACTTCAAAATCTAATTCATCATATACAGAGTATGGTTGAGTCTTACGAAGATCCCATGCAACACCCGAACCACGAAGCATTGGGCCTGTAAATCCAAGCTCAATCGCTCTTTCAGCAGTGACAACCCCGATTCCTACCACACGACCTTTCCAGATGCGGTTACCTACTAAAAGATTCTTATACTCCACCATGTTTTGATTGACAAAACGGTCACAGAAATCTTCTAGGTAATCGAGTACATCCCCTTGTCTTGCTTTATTAATCTGCGCAAGTTTCTTCTTCGATCTGAATTTACTTGGCGCATATTGTGGCATCTGATTAGGAAGATCTTTTGCAACGCCTCCGATACGATAATAGAACGGGTGAATACGTGCGCCTGTAATTGCTTCTTGCGCATCATAAAGCTCTTCACGATCGCGGAAACAATAAAGCAGCATCGCCATTGCCCCAAGGTCATGCCCGTGCGCACCTAACCACATTAAGTGATTCATAATGCGGGTTGCTTCATCTAGTAGAACTCGGATATATTGCGCCCGTTTTGGCACTTCAATACCGAGTAATTTCTCAACCGCTAAAACGAAAGCATGCTCGTTGTTTAAACATGAACAGTAATCTAAACGATCTAAGTAACCGATAGATTGCGTATAAGGCTTTGCTTCCATCAACTTCTCTGTACCACGATGGAGTAAACCAATATGAACGTCTGCTCTTTCTACCGTCTCACCTCGAAGCTCAAGAATCATCCGCATTACACCATGTGCCGCTGGATGCTGAGGACCGAAGTTGATTGTATAGTTTTCAATATTTGTTGCTATTGTCATAATTTTTATTACCCCTTACGAATCATACGTGGAATATTGACTCGTGACTCAATAGAGACAGGTTGATATACCACTCGGCGTAACTCTTCGTCATATACCACTTCTACATTCCCCGTTAATGGGAAGTCCTTACGAAGCGGATGACCGATAAAGCCATAGTCCGTTAAAATTCGACGTAAATCAGGGTGGTTTTTAAAAGCAATCCCGAACATGTCAAACACTTCACGCTCAAACCAGTTTGCACCACTCCAAATATCAGAAATGGAATCAACCATCGGCACCACATTATTTTGCTCGCCATCTAAATAGGTTTTAACGCGCAAACGAGAATTATGGGTATAAGATAAAAGATGATAAACAACTGCAAAACGTTCACTCATTGACGCTTTATGGGCTGTTTTCTCTAATTGATTCCCAGCTCGTCCCACAGCTTGCGGCGTGGTTCCACGGCTAAAACCATGGTTTGATGCTTCAACATCCCACTCTGTTAACCCGTAAGCGGCATAATCTACCGCTGTAATATCTGTCACTTGCTCGAATTTTAGCTCATCATGGTGACGAAGTGTCTCCATAATGGCATGCACCTCTTTAGGCGCAATTGTAATCGTGAGCTCACCGATATCAAGCACTGATTTTAAAATTTTATCACCAAGAACTGTCTCAAGCGTGATCAGTAGCTCTTCTGGATTTCTAATAAACTTAGCCATCTTTCACCTACCCTAATCTTGCAATCGTACTGGTTCTTTTAATCTTATCGTGTAGACGTAAGATCCCGAACATTAATGCTTCAGCCGTCGGCGGACAACCCGGAACATAAACATCCACCGGAACCACTCTATCTGAACCGCGAACCACTGAGTAAGAGTAATGATAATAACCACCACCATTAGCGCATGATCCCATTGAGATCACCCATTTTGGCTCTGGCATCTGATCGTAAACTTTACGAAGAGGAATTGCCATCTTGTTGGTTAGCGTTCCTGCGATAATCATTAGATCTGATTGTCTTGGGGATGCCCTAAATACCGCACCTCCAAATCTATCTAAGTCATATCTTGCAGCCCCTACGTGCATCATTTCTACTGCACAACATGCAAGACCAAACGTCACAGGCCATAAAGAACCTGTCCTAGCCCAGTTGATTGCCGAATCGAGAGTTGTTGTGACAAACCCCTCTTCTAATCTAGCTTCTAATCCCATTCAAGCGCCCCTTTCTTCCATTCATACGCAAAGCCGACTGTGAGAAGAACGAGAAACACTACCACAGCCATAATACCAGGTAGTCCAATCATCTTCATCGCAGTTGCCCACGGAATCAGGAAGATTAACTCTAAGTCGAAAATAATAAAAAGAATTGCGATAAGAAAGAAACGGACGTCGAATTTCATACGGGCATCTTCGAATGCCTCAAATCCGCTCTCATATGGAGACAGCTTTTCTGCGTTAGGCTCGCTCGGTGCTAAGAAATAACCAAGGGCAACAAGCACGCCAGCAAAGGCGATACTAAAGCCTACAAAGACCGCTACAGGAAGATATTCCATCATAGCCATTTTTCCTCCAAGACTCTGATTTTACTCATAGATTGATATAAACGAGTGCAAAGCCTACCCAGTTCAATCCCGAATATGCTTCAAAACTCTGACATGAAATTGTATCCTAACTCTTCTATACTAATGGATTAAGCGATAAAGTTAAAGTCCATCATCAATAACACACGACCTATAAAATGGAAGCCAAAGGCATGCTCTCGAAAATCCTCAAAACTCCCAATTCAAGCCTTGTTCAATTTCTTCAGGCACATGATGAAAAGTTTCGTAAATTACGTCAAACGATTCATGCGAACCCAGAATTATCTCGTCAAGAGTTTGAAACCGCAGATCTCATTGAATCTCTTTTAAAATCTTGGAAAATTAAGACGGAGCGCCTCTCAACCACAGGGGTCATCGGCATTTTGCAAAAAGGTGATTTTCAAAACGGTAAGCGAATTGGCCTTAGAGCTGATACCGATGCTCTCCCTATTGAAGAAAAAGGCAATCTTCCTTACCGTTCTAAAAATGAAGGAGTGATGCATGCTTGTGGGCATGATGGCCACACTACGATGCTCCTTGCTGCTGCGAAGTACTTAGCAGAAGAAGCCGATTTTGATGGCACGATCATCTTTATCTTTCAACCCGATGAAGAAGATCAAGCGGGCGCTCGCCGCATGGTTGAAGATGGGCTTTTTGAAAAATTTCCAGTAGATGCTGTCTACGGTATTCATAACTTTCCAGGGGCTTCTGCTGGCAAGATTCTCATTAAAAAAGGGCCACAAATGGCAGGGACTTGTGAGGTCCATATTGATGTATTCTCAAAAGGTGGACACGCCGCACATCCTTATCAAACTGTCGATAGCGTCTTAGTTGCTGCGGAAATTGTTGTGGGTTTACAATCCATTATCTCGCGCAATATCTCTGGGATTGATTCAGCAGTACTTACCATTGGTGCGATTCACGGTGGACATGCCAATAACGTCATCCCGAACAAAGTTTCTCTACTAGGAACTTTACGTTATTTTGACCTTAAGGTTCGTGATCTTATTAAAACACGCATTGAAACACTCGCCAAAGGAATCTGCTTGGCACATGGTGCGACTTGTGAAGTGCGACTAATTGATGGCTATATCCCAACAATCAATCATGATAAAGAGACAGATATCGCCATTGAAGCGCTCTCTTCACTGATGCAGCCTGACTTTATCACCCAAGATAAAGTTGCCTCAATGGGGGCTGAAGATTTTGGGTTTATGCTACATGAGTGCCCGGGTGCCTACTTCTATATTGGCAATGACAAAGATGAGATCTTTACAGGTCTTCATACAGATCAATATGATTTTAACGATAACAATATCTTAATTGGAGGAGCTGCATGGGTGACTTTAGCGCTTCATTTTTTGGGAAAATAAATTCAAAATCGACCAAAAGATTGACATAGATCAATTTAATTTCGAGACAATTTTCTAAAAACTGAAGAAAAGATTGCCCTATTCGCACCTCTCGTCCAAGTGAGAACCATGATCATTACAAGAGTCATTGCGTAAATCCCTTTTTCTCCTTACACTAAACATCTTTAAGATCAATACTTAAAAATATTTCAAAGCTGTGATGCACAGCAATTTTTAAAGCGATTATAACAACATGAAAACTAGTCAATTTTTAATCAACACCCTTCGCGACACCCCTAATGACGCGGAAATTAAGTCTCACCAATTAATGCTAAGAGCAGGCCTTATCCGCCGTGTTACCTCTGGTATTTATAGCTGGAGCCCACTGGGTTTACGCGTTCTTAAAAAGACAGA
Source organism: Ignatzschineria rhizosphaerae (assembly GCF_022655595.1). Taxonomy (NCBI): domain Bacteria; kingdom Pseudomonadati; phylum Pseudomonadota; class Gammaproteobacteria; order Cardiobacteriales; family Ignatzschineriaceae; genus Ignatzschineria; species Ignatzschineria rhizosphaerae. The sequence continues at coordinate 2,889,085 of NZ_CP093379.1, read as the reverse complement.
AAACATCGTTCGCGAAGAGATGAATAATGCCGGTGCGCTTGAAATGCTCATGCCATCAGCACAACCTGCTGAACTTTGGATTGAATCAGGTCGTTGGGAGCAATTTGGCCCTGAACTTCTTCGCTTTAAGGATCGCCACACACGTGATTACTGCCTTGGCCCAACACATGAAGAAGTTATCACAGACTTTGCGCGCCAAGAGCTTAAAAGCTACCGCCAACTTCCTATTAATCTTTACCAAATCCAATGGAAATTCCGTGATGAAATCCGCCCTCGCTTTGGCGTGATGCGCTCACGCGAATTCATGATGAAAGATGCTTACTCATTTCATATCGATCAAGCATCTTTAGATGAAACTTACGATAAAATGTATCAAGCATACTCTAATGTTTTAGATCGTTTAGATCTTGAATACCGCGCCGTATTTGCAGATTCTGGCGCCATTGGCGGTAGTAAATCACAAGAATTCCATGTCGTAACTCAAGCCGGCGAAGATGCCATTGTTTACTCTACAGAATCTGATTATGCCGCCAACGTAGAAGCAGCTGAAGCAATTGCGGTCGGCACTCGCGCAGAAGCAGATCAGCCTCTTAAAAAGCTTGAAACACCAAACGTTCATTCAATTGAAGACCTTGCAAAATTCCTAAACTCTCCTGCAGAAATGCATCTTAAAACCTTGATTCTTAAAGGGGTTAAAGAAGAATTAATCGCTGTGTGCTTACGTGGCGATCATGAGCTTAACGAAGTAAAAGCTGAAAATAGTGGGCTTTTCAAGACACCGCTTGAATTTGCCACAGATGAAGAAATTTTAGAACAGTTAAACACAACACCGGGTTCAATTGGTCCAGTAAACTTACCAATCCGCATTGTATTTGACCGCCAAGCAGCGCTAATGAGCAACTTTAGTTGCGGCGCTAACGAAACAGGCTATCACTTTATTGGCACCAATATTGGACGCGATTTCCCAGAACCGGAAGTGATGGATCTTCGTGAAATCAAAGTCGGCGATCCTTCACCTTGCGGTAAAGGTAAAATTGCCATGGCTCGTGGTATTGAAGTTGGCCATATCTTCCAACTTGGTGATCGTTATTCTAAAGCAATGAATGCCACTGTTCTTGACCAAAATGGTAAAGCAACCGTTATGCAGATGGGTTGTTACGGCATTGGCGTCACGAGAATCGTTGCGGCGGCTATTGAGCAACGTAATGATGATGCCGGCATTATCTGGCCACGTGCAATCGCCCCATTTACCCTCTCACTGATCCCGATGAACTACGGCAAATCTGAGCTCGTGAAAGAAACGACTGATAAGCTTTATAGCGAGCTTAAAGCTTTAGGCATTGATGTGCTCCTTGAAGACCGCAATATTCGCCCAGGCGAAGCATTTAGCGATCATGAGCTTATCGGTATTCCTTATCGTGTGGTCATTGGCGATCGTACTCTTAAAAATAACGAAGTTGAATTTAAAGCACGCACAGATGAAGAAGCGACGATGGTCTCTGTGGATAACATTGTGAATTTCTTAAAAGAGACTTTAGCAATCTAGCGCTATCCTCTCGATTAAATTCAAAATCATTTCATCAAACCACTTCTTAAAGAAGTGGTTTTTTATTGCCCCATAAAAGAGACTTTCAACCCTTTATAGTGAAGTTCAAAACAGGTTGATTCAAATGCCGGCACATCAGCTATTAACTTAAGAAACACTATTCAAAATAGGTAAAACAATACCGCATACGAACCAAACCAGCTTGCATGATGCCGGATAGAACGATTCTTGCACTTCTCAAAACCGATGTGCCGGCAATCTGACTCAGTCACTTTTAAACCGATTTTACTAGTTAAATCATGGCTCTAAATTTACATTTAGCTATAAATTGAAAGACGCTTATATCACTGGCACAAGATTTATAAAAAATGAGAAAGCGTTCTTCCCAGAGATAGACTATTGTTCCTAAAAGGATATTTACCTTTCCTGAAGCTAAAATAGAACATAAAATGAAACCCATACCAGAAAGCTCTGATATGGGTTTTAAAATTCAATTTTCAAAAAACAATTAGGCTTCTGCGCCTTTAGCTTTCTCTTCTCGAAAGGCTTTTTGCTCTTCAATAGTCATTGCAATATTGTGACGAAGGTAAACAGGCGCGACTTGATCTGCGTAAAGCCCTAAACCTTTTTCCAGATCTTTTTTTGCAAGAAGGGCAATATCACCAGCTCGTGGATAATGACGATCTTCAATTAAAGTCCCGTTTAATTGGGTTAAACTCTCAGGCTCTAAACCCCAACCATCACCCACAGCTAAAACATTATATTGCTTATCGGCAAGATGCGCATAGACTTCCTCTAGGGAATTAACCTGATCTTTTTCAATGATCATCAATTCCCCATCTTGATCTAATGCATAAATTGCCCAATAGACTTCATTCATTTTAGCGTCAAGCATTGGCATCACCATCGCATCAGGATGCTCTTCCAATACTGGATATGCTAAGGCTGCAAGTGTTGAAACTGGGACGATGGGGATATTTAATCCCGCCCCTAATCCTTGCACAAAACCACAAGCAATACGAAGGCCGGCAAAACTCCCCGGCCCCACAGAAAAGGCTAACCCATGAAGCTCATTGAGTTCAATTTCAGCCGCTTCCATCACTTCTTTTGTCATTGGCATTAAAAGCTCTATATGCTTGCGAGGTGTGAGCGTTAAACGCTCGACAATCTCACCATTCACATAGACTGCTGCCGAACACGCTTCCGTAGAAGCATCTACTGCTAATATTTTCATGAATTATTCAACAATATATTCTGTACTGCAATAAGGGCAAACAGCTTTACCATCTTGATTAGGTGCAAGATAAACTCTAGGATGATAACCCCAAGCATCTACATCAATCGGCGGACAGCAAATCGGAAGTGCTTCTTCATTAAGTTCTACTTTCGTTTGTTCTAATGCCATGACTTTCTCCTTAGCGTGAAATCGGTTTATACTTAATACGTTGAGGATTATCCGCATCATCACCAAGTCTACGGCGACGATCTGCTTCATACTCTTCGTAGTTTCCTTCAAACCATTCTACATGAGAATTTCCTTCGAAGGCTAAAATATGGGTCGCAATTCTATCTAAGAACCATCTATCATGCGAAATCACCACCACACATCCGGCAAATGCTAAAATCGCATCTTCAAGTGCACGCAATGTTTCGATATCAAGATCGTTCGTCGGTTCATCCAGTAAAATCACGTTACCACCAGAGCGAAGGACTTTCGCTAAATGAACGCGGTTACGCTCTCCCCCTGAAAGATCTTTGATGAACTTCTGCTGATCAGAGCCTTTAAAGTTAAAGCGACCACAATACGCACGTGATGGCGTTTCATAGTTACCCACCTTAATAATGTCTGAACCGCCAGAAATTTCTTCCCAAACAGTTTTTGAGCCATCGAGCGTATCACGACTTTGATCCACATAAGCAAGCTCAACACTCTCACCAACACGGAACTCACCTTCGTCTGCTTCTAGTTGACCTGTCATCAATTTGAAAAGCGTTGATTTACCAGCACCGTTAGGACCAATTACCCCAACAATTCCCCCTTTCGGAAGATTAAAGTTTAGCCCTTCATAAAGGAGCTTATCCCCAAATGCTTTAGAAACGTTAGTCGCTTCCACCACTAAATCCCCTAAACGTGGACCTGGCGGAATATAGATCTCCATTGTTTCATTACGCTCTTGGAACTCTTGACTCTCAAGCTCTTCAAAACGTGCTAAACGCGCTTTAGATTTTGTTTGACGACCTTTAACCCCTTGACGAACCCACTCAAGCTCTTTCTTAATCGCTTTTGCCAAAGATTCTTCTTGTTTTGCTTCTTGCTCTAAGCGGCGATTTTTTTGCTCAAGCCAGCTTGAGTAGTTTCCTTCATAAGGAATACCGCGCCCACGGTCTAACTCTAAGATCCATCCTGCAACGTTATCAAGGAAGTAACGGTCATGCGTTACGGCTACAACGGTTCCTGGGTAATCATGCAAGAAACGCTCAAGCCATGAAACAGATTCTGCATCTAAGTGGTTCGTTGGTTCATCAAGAAGGAGCATATCTGGCTTAGAAAGGAGTAATTTACAAAGCGCCACTCGGCGTTTCTCCCCCCCAGAAAGCGTCGCAACGTCACGATCCATCGGTGGTAAACGAAGCGCATCTGCCGCAATCTCTAATTGACGATCAAGACCATGACCATCAGAGCTTGCTAAAATTGCTTCTAACTCCGCTTGCTTTGTCGCAAGTGCATCAAAGTCAGCATCTGGTTCTGCGTAAGCGGCATAAACCTCATCAAGTTCTGCTTGCGCATTTTTGATGTGGCTCATTGCTTCTTCTAAGTTTCCGCGAACATCGAGCGCTTCATTTAAATGCGGTTCTTGCTCAAGGTAACCAATTTTGGTACCTGTTTGAACACGCGCTTCCCCTTGAATGTTTGTATCAACACCCGCCATAATGCGAAGAAGCGTTGATTTACCCGCACCGTTTAATCCGAGTACACCAATTTTGGCCCCAGGGAAGAAAGAGATAGAAACATCCTTTAAAATCTCTCTATTCGGTGGTACGACTTTACTCACACGATTCATCGTGTAGATAAATTGTCCTGACATATCTAAAAATCCTTATCTAAGATCGCTTGATCAAGTCTTATAAGTCTGACCAATAGCACATACAAATAAATTCCCCGATATTCTACCCTATATCTTTCGAAATTGATTCGATTCTCCGAGAATTTTTCTATTTTCTGCAAGAACAAACAATTAATAACAAGATAGCCAAAGCTATTTAAATCCAACATAATGGGTTTAAGGTCACTTTTTTTTATGAGCTATTCAATAATGGTTATTTTAATAAAGTACAAACACCATAAAAATAAAAGATCACAAAAACAAAAAGTAATAACAAAGGAGTATGTATCATGAGTTATCAAATTACGTTAAAAAAACAAGGGGATATCAGCAATCTTGTGAAAGAAACAACAAATCTTACCCCGCCACAAAAAGGGGAGGTTAGGATTGTACAAAAAGCGATTGGTTTAAACTTTATTGATACCTACCATCGTGATGGACTCTATAAGCTTGAAACTCCTCTTGTCATTGGGCAAGAAGCTTCCGGCATTATTACCGCTGTCGGGGAAGATATTACTGGCTTTAATATTGGCGATCGCGTGACTTATGCAAGCGTTATGGGCGCCTATACTTCTGAGCGAAATATTAAAACAGATCGCTTAATTAAAATCCCAAGTAGCATCTCTTATGAAGAAGCAGCATCTTCTCTGCTTCGTGGCGGGACTGCGAGTTATCTACTCTTTGATCTTTTCAGATTAAAAAAAGAGCATACAACGCTAATTCATGCAGGGGCTGGTGGTGTTGGTCAAATCCTCATTCAATGGGCGAAAGCTATTGGTGCAACCGTTATCACCACTGTCGGTAGTAAAGAGAAAGAGGCGATAGTAAAAGAACTAGGGGCGGATCTTGTCATTAATTACCGCACTGAGGATTTTGCTAAAAAGGTACGAGAATTTAAGCCCGAAGGCGTTGATGTTGTCTATGACGGCGTTGGTAAAGATACTTTTCTTCCTTCCCTCGATTGTATTAAGTCTCTTGGTATGATGGTCTCTTTTGGGAATGCATCAGGAGCGCCGCCGGCAATCTCTCCCTTATTGCTACAAGAAAAAGGCTGTCTATTCTTAACGCGTCCAAACCTTAATGCTTATACCGCAACAAAAGAGCGCTACCAAACGGTGATGGATCGTTGGTTCCTTGCTTTAAGTGCGGGCGATATTAAATTATCCCTACAACAATCCTTCCCCCTTTCTGATGTTGGCAAAGCCCATCAAGCACTCGAAAACAGGGAAATTTTAGGATCTGCGGTTCTCATCCCCTAACGAGTATAAACAACACTAGAAGCATAGCCCTTCTTATAAACTCCCTTTAAAAGAGGCGATATTCTGATCGCCTCTTTTCTAATTGAGGGAGCTAAAGCAACTTTTCAGTATCCTCTTACGCAATACTTACCACTTCAAGATATAATAGATTATTCGATACCTTCTGATCTCGGAGATCTTTTTATGGCAGAGTTTGTTGCCCTTTTATCAGGTGCTTTTTTTATCGGTTTTGCTGCGCAAACGCATTGCGTTGGCATGTGCGGACCTGTTATTGGCATTCTTGGCATGAACAATTCCTACAAAAGAATTCCCGCAGCCATTCTCTATAATCTTGGCAGAATCTCTACCTATACATTACTTGGCGTACTAGGTGGCTTAATTGCAACCTCCGTTGCAGATATCACCCCTATTCAATATGCAATTCACTATATTGCCGGCGCTATTATGATTTTCATCGCACTACAACTTTTTGGAATGCCGCAGTTTTTAGGCGTTATTGAGCGTCCTTTTCAATATATCTGGAAACCCATTCAGCGCTTTTCTCAAAGGTTTTTCCCCATTCGGACAGCGCTTGGCACTTATACGGTAGGCATGGTCTGGGGATTACTCCCTTGTGGCGCAGTTTATGGCCCTTTAGCTGTTGCTATGGGCGCAGGATCTGTTGCTAAATCTGCCGGCATTATGTTTGCTTTTGGCTTAGGGACGTTACCTATCATGATTGGGCTTGCTGTTTTTGGAAACTTTGTTGGACACTTTTTTGCTAAAAAAGGCGTCAGAATGATTGCTGGGATTGTTGTTTTAATAATGGCAATTTACTATCTAGGTTGGATTGCTCCTCAAGATAAAGTCACCAAGCGAGCAGCTATGGTGAGTGAACAAACTGATAAAATCCGCACAGGGGAAAAAAGCGCAAAAGAGATCTTAAAAGAGATGCAAAACTCTGGACATGGACATCAGCCCACCCACGGAAAGCCAAACAATAATCACCAGATAAGTAATCCTGAAAATCATACAATCCCAGCGCAAGAGATGATGCATTAACGCCATCATCACAAAGCGGAGAATCCCAACTTTAAACATACAAAACCTTTGACTTATCGTGTACAGTAAGGGTAAGAAGATCATAAAATTTAAATCATAAAAAGACCATAAAACAAGAAAGCCTTATCAGTGGTTTTACACAAAATTATGACTATTATTAATCATAATTTAAAAAGCAGAGGAGCTGACAATGAATCCAAGATATAAAATTCATTCCGAAGTATATGAAAGATATGAGAACTTTAGCCATATTATTGAAGATCTAGAAACCGGCGAAGCGATCATTATTGATCCCGCTTGGAATGAGGATTATTTTTTAGATCGTATTGAAGAGCTCAAGGTCACACCTGTTGCAATCTGGTTAACTCATGGCCATCATGATCATGTGAGCGCGGTTAAAGCACTCCGAGATCACTACCCCATTCCAGTTTATGCTTCTAATGTGGAGATTGACTTTATCAACTCTTATCCAAAAGGTGATTTACCACCGGCATTTAGAGAGCTACCTGAAGATGTCATTCCCCTTTATGATAATGATGAGATTGATTTTGCAGGAGAACGAGTTCGAATTATCCATACGCCAGGACATAGCTCAGGATCTATCTGTTTTTTACTCTCTCAAGATATCATTACAGGGGATACATTGTTTGTCGATGGCGCTGGTCGCGCTGATATTACAGGCTCAGATCCGGAAGATCTTTTCCACTCTTTAAACCGCCTTAAAGAAGAAGTGCCTCACCATGTCACTATTCATACAGGTCATGCTTATGGCCCAACAGCAACAGCAACACTCGCCTCGCAATTAAAGACAAATCCATTTTTGCGCCGCTTAAACGACATTTCAGAATTCGTAGAGTATCGAATGGGCCGATAGTAAACCCATTACCGACTTTCCTTTTTACTTTATTTTAAAAGACTATTCGCACAGAATCTGTGGATAGTCTTTTTTCTAATCCTACTAAGTAGCGCCTTTCCCCATGATAATGGGCAATTGTAAATCTCAATATAACAATTGCTAACAATATCTAAACTTATTATATTGTTATTTCCTATGACAACTCCTTATTTTAACTTGGGATTTTACTATGCGCACGATCTTCCTTTCGCTTCTATTTTATATCGGATCCTCGATCGCGGGGTTATCGGTGGCAATAGGTGCTGAGTGTCTTTATCGCGGTGAGCTTGCAAATAGTTATTGTGACAATAATCAGGATTTTTTAGCAGACACGCCAGATGATCCAAACCTGTGGGTTGATCCTCAAACACTGATTATCTCATTTGCGCCCTTTGGTGATTATGTCGCAACGGGTACTTTGTTTAACCCTCTACTAACATATTTAGAGAGCTGTTTAGAGCGCCGTGTGATCTTTTATCCTATGCAAAGTAATGAAGCTGAAATTGCGGCCATGCGCTCGGGCAGATTGCATATTGCAGGATTTTCTACCGGAAGTACTGTGGCCGCAGTCAATCAAGCTGGCGCAATACCTTTTGCCACTCACGGTAATCATTTAGGATTTGTCGGCGCACATCTAATCGTCATTGTACGTAGTGATAGCCCTTACTACAAACTTTCTGATCTTAAAAATCGCCGAGTGATCCACTCTAATGCCACATCCCTAACAGGGCATCTTGGCGCACTAGCACTCTTTCCTAAAGAAGGATTAATGCCTGGGGTTGATTATCCGATTATATTTTCAGGTAAGCATGATCGTTCGATCCAGAGTGTTAAATCTGGTGATTACGACGCTGCAACGACAACAACTGAAATCCTTGAAAGAATGATCCAATATCGAGAAGTTGATAAGGATGATTTTAGAATTATCTATCAAAGCCAAAAATTCCCCTCTGCGGCACTTGCTTATTCTTATAACTTAAATCCGGCTCTCCAAACCAATCTACGCACTTGCTTTTTTAACTATCAATTCTCCCCAGAGATGAAGCAAAATTTTACAGGTGGTGAATATTTTGTTCCTGTTGATTATCAAAAAGATTGGGCAGAGATCAGACAGATTCTTAAAAAAATGCCAACGAAATAAGAACTCTTTATTGGTTAAAACGCAGCTCACGATAATAAAAACGGTTAGGATGCAGGGCTGATAAAATCGCTTGCGGATATCTTAAATCCTGCATTTTTGTAGTATCAACATCACCACATATATAGTCATAGAGAATCTCGGCAGCAATAGAGGCGGTAATCATCCCTCTTGAACCGTGTGCTGTTGTTAAATATAACCCTAGCTCCCAAGGAACCTCTGCATTAGGAATGGCTTTTGCATCTAATCTTATCGCCTCAAATCGTTGTAAAAATAGGGATCTATTAGCAATAGGCCCTACAATTGGAATCGATCCCATCGCGCTTGCTCTTGTTGCGGCTCTTCCTGCTAATGATTGAAAGTTAGCACTTTTATCTCGATCAGTTAATCCTAAACGGGCAATGACCTCTGAAGAGCTTGCTTCAAGCATCTCTATATTTTCTATATGCTCAGAATCTGTAGGGTCACCTGCCGGTTGATGCCGATGAAAAGTTGCACCAAAGGTACTCTTCATAACACCATTAAACATTTTTGCCGGCGCAATATAGCCCTCACCACTCACAACAACTGATAATCCACAATCTCCAACTGCGGTTGTTGTTTGTCCTCTTACCACAGTAAAAGGAATATCTTGGCATTGATACAGCTCTGTCACTCGATCTGCCATTGCTAAAATGACCACTTTCGCACAAACCTTCCTATTAGGGGTCGTAATTTCCCAAAGCGGCGCTGATGGTGAGAGATGTGCTGCTTCAACTTTTGAAACTGGTGATTCTCCCTTAAAAACAATATTAGGATGACTTAATAAGGCTTGCACTAGCGATTGAGGAGAAACCCATCCTGATTGTGGAAAAAATAATCCCCCTGAGCTTAACTCTGCACCGGCAATCTTACTCGCCGCTGCTTGATCCACAAAATAGAGTAATTCTTTAGAATAAATCTCCCCTAATGCAGCTTGCTTATCTTTTTTCTTCTCTGATTTTGAGAGTTGGATTAAACCGCAATCATCCCAATCCTCTCCTTTTTTAAGTAAGCCGCGTGCTGTTAAACACTTTAATAATGCAATGGTTGTCGCAAAACCTGAAATTAAAAGATCATTTTGACAAGTTAAGCTCGGTGATAGTTTTAAGTAGAGCATTCCCTGTAGATTGCCAGAACCAGCCTTTGCAGGCAGCTTTTCCTTTTCTAAAACAACCACCTTTAATCCCGCTTCTGCAAATTTAAAAGCAGCAGCTGCCCCGGCAATACCGGCACCAACAACAGCCACATCATAATCTACCAAAATGCGCTGATAGCTTAGATGATTTAATGTGATTTTAGGATTTTGCAACCAAGAAGGCGTCTCATCTTTCATTATTAACCTTATTTCACCGATGACTTATCACTTTGATAATTCTCATATATCCCGCTAAGCTTTATTCAAAAATAAGCTTTAAAACATTATTTTTAAGAATTATCATAGCGCTATCATACATTATTATATAAAATGGAGCACTTATAGAATTTAACTCATTTAAGTTCTATTAATTAACTTTTAAAAATCCTCTGTTATAAGGTACGGGCATTAATATTATGAATAAAATCGTAAAATTTGGTTTAGGGCTTTTCTTTGCAGTAGCCGTTGCAGCGTGTGGTGATGATAAAACATCCGTCGCTGTAGAACAAGACGTCGCTACTTATGAACTTAACCAACCGGGCGTTTCTATCGAAATGACGCTTTATGGTGAGAATGATAAAGTCGTTAAACAAACAACTAACAGCACTATCGAATACTCAGCAATCGGCGCAGCTGATGCAGAGCAAGCGAAGAAAATCCTTGGTGAGCTTACTAACAACACAGATTATGGCGCACTTGAAGGAGTAACTTACTCTATGGAATATGGTGATACTTCAGCACAAGAGAGCATCATTGTTGATCTTACTAAAGCAGATCTTAAAAAATTAGCAGAACTTCCAGGTTCAGCATTTGATGGTGATCCTTCACAAGGTATTAGCTTTAAAGCAACAGGAACTCTTCTTGAGCAATCAGGCTTTACAAAAGTAAAATAATTGATGATCTCTCATTGATCTCAATAAAAAAGCTGAAATAATATTTCAGCTTTTTTTACACCCTTTAGTTTTCTGCCCATCTTAATATTGTCGATTTAGTTTAAGAAACACTATCTTAAAAGTAAAATAACACAGCGCAGGAATCAAATCAGCTTGCACAACGGCAGATAGAGCGCTTTTGCGCTTCTCACACAGATACGCCGGCAACCTGACTCAGTGAGGTTTAAGAAAAGCCTTTGGTTTAAATACGCGCCAAGAGAATAAGAAGAATACAAGCATTCTCCCAGCAAAAGTAAACTTTTAAACGAAGATTCTTATATCAATTAACCTTATTCTTCACTAGGCTTTATCGTCTCTCTTGATTGCGCCTTACTTTGCACGACAACATCATCTTGAAGATGACGATAATAACGATATAAACCCGCTAAGGCTAAAAGGCTATAAACCCCCATCAAGACAATTAACTGTATCAACTCAGGGCGGATATTCACCCAAGTGCCATCCATCTGATTTAACGTAATCATACTCGTGATCCCAGGGAAAATTGGCAATAGATACGTTAATAGATGTAGAAACTCCGGCACCATCTCTTTTGGCCAACTCATTCCTGATAAGAAAAATAGGAACATACTCGATGGCATAATAATTAAAAAGACCGAATCAAATTTACGGAAAAATTGTCCTACAAAAATTCCTACAAAAATTGTTCCTGATAAAAAGATCAGACTAAAGAATAAAAGATCAGGGATAGATCCATGAAATGGTAACTGGTAAAAGATTGGTGTTAATCCCATATAGGCAACAAAAATTGTCATACTCACCAATAAATAAGCTAACCATTTCCCTATCAAGACACAATACGCAACAGTAAGTGGCGAAACCCTTGCATCTTGAACTAACGCTTTATCAAAGTCTGAACGTCTTCCTAAAATTAGTGAAATCACCAATGCCAAGAAAAGACACTGATACACAATTAAGACATAAACAGGAGGAATCACATAAGTTGCATAGCCATTTTGAGGATTATAAAGCGGAACAATAATCGGTGTAATTGGCGCACTATTCCCTGTTGCAATAGCAGGATCAACACCCATTGATATCTGTCTTTCTGCGCCGATTTCCTGACTTAATGCTTGAACAACGCTTTGAACAGCTGCCGTAATTTTACTATAAATAATGACATAACTGGCATCCCCATAATAGGAGATTGCCGCAGAGCGTCCGCTTAATGCATCTTCCTCAAAGTTAAAAGGTATCCAAAAGATGCCATAGATCTCTCGATTACGCATTAGATGCTCAGCTTCATCCATTGTCGCAACTTGCGCCACGATATTAATACTATCTGTCGCATCTAGTTTTCGCATTAATGCTTTACTCATCACCGAATTATCTTGATCGATGACAACTGCCGGTGCATCTCGCACCTCTTCATTATTATAAGGAACGGGATAATAGAAAAAATAGAGAACTGAGCCTGAGATCAAGATACTTAAGAGCGCTTGAACATTAAATATATTACTAATTTCATAAAGAAATATTTTTAAGGTTACTTTAAACACGCTTTGCCCCCTTCTTTAAGAGATATATGCGTAATATCACCAAAATATAAGTTACAAGCCCAATTAAAATAAGCCATAGTAAAGGCTCAAGATTATAAGGTAACTCATGACCTCTAATCGTCTGATCTAAACGAATCTCAACATACCATGTAATTGGCAATACAGCGCCCCAAGCAATGGCATACCAAGACATAGCAATTCTAGGGAAAAACAATCCAATAAATCCAAATGCCGGCGATGAGAAGCTACTTGCTGCCCCATAATTTAATACTTTCTCTGGCAACCATAAGGCAAAAATCATCGCCCAAAGCTGAGCGGTTATGATAAAGAGTGCAGTACCGACATATAAAATGGTTAAAGAGCCCCGAACTGGAAGATCATAAAATAAAATTAAAATCGCATCTAACACTAAATGAACCAACATAAACCAGAGGAAATATGGCAAGATCTTATTCACTAAATAACGGACATAATCCCCATTTGCCATCGCAAGAGGCACGGCGATTCCTCCAGACTTATATTTGTCCCGAATGACGGTATAAACCATCGTCATCATAATTAAAATCTGTAAGAGTGTTGGGACAATTCCATTTGTTAAAGTGTAGTTATAATTTAAAGTGGGGTTAAACACGGTATGCGTTTCAAGCTTTATGGGGGAAAGCTGCTCTTGCGCAATAGCTCTTGCATAGCCTTGCGCTAACATCGTCTCTTCTTGATACCCAGAAACTACTGCTAGTAACGTTTGCGTAAAGCCTCGTTGCAAGGTACTTCCTACCGACATATATTGATTATTATAAAAGGCGGTTACCTCAGGCGATAAATTCCCAAGTAAGTGCTTCTCATAGTCATTAGGAATTAATAAAATACCGTAGACTTCACCAGATAACATTGATTGCTTAGCATCATGTAGTGAGTTATCTCGCTTAGCGATTTCAATCTCTGGTGTTGCCGCAATCTTCTGAATAAGTGCTCTTGAAGCCACTGAACGATCTAAATCCACAATTGAGATCGGGACCTGTAAGATCGAACCTTGCGACAATAACGCACTATAAAAAATGACCACTAATAAGGGATAGCAAAAGAGTGCAAAAAAGAGTGCTTTTTCACGCCTAAGCACTCGCATCTCACGAAATAATAGTGAGAAATAATGCTGCTTGACTGTTGCTTCAGTGACACGGTTACTCATTGGTAATCCTTTGGGTTATTCACTATGGCGACGAGATTTCCAATCTGCAATGACACTCATGCCCGGTAATAAACCAGCATCCTCTTTAATAGGCTTCGCTCTCACTTCAAAGGTTCTTAAATCAAAGTCTCCTGTCGCTTTTGTCGCATGCCAGTTTGCAAACTGCCCAAGAGGGTTAATTGCCTGAATTTTTACATCTACATGCGCTTTAAGTGCTGGCACATAAATGGAGAAGATATCCCCTACAGCCGCATAATTGAGGTAATCTTCTCGGATATTAAAGGTTAGCCATAAATTATCCATGTCCACAATAGAGTAAAGCGGTGTCCCTGGATTATAAAGTTGCCCAACTTCTGCCACACGAACAGTAACCTGTCCGTTTGATGGAGCTTTCACTGTAAGAGCTGCATAATCTGATTTAACTTGGTTTAACGCCGCTAATGCTTGATCAACTTGTGCATCTGCCAGTTTTTTCTGTTCACTACTACTACCGCTTACTGCTAGCTCATAATTTGCTTTAGCGCCAGCAGCGGCTTCCATCGCTGATGAAAAAGAGTTACGTGCCACATCTAAGTTTTGTTGAGAAACGCCGCCTCGAGGCGCAGCGCCTTCCATTCTATCTAAATTACTTTTTGCTAAAAGAAGATCTGCTTCAGCCTTTTCATATTGCGCTCGCATGGCCTCGATCGTTTCCGGACGAGTACTATAAGTCACGTCACGATTGGCAATTGCGACTTTATATTGCGCCTCAGAAGTTGCTAACTGTGTTTCTAATGCTGGGCTTTCAAGTTGTAATAATAGATCCCCTTTTTGAACCTTATCACCAATATCGGCAGTTAATACCGTTGCTCGGCCCTGAACGCGCACAGAAATATCCACTCTATTTGCCGCAACTTCTCCTTGAATCACAAGCTCGGGCTTATGGCGTGAAATATAGACTAAGGTCCCTACCAATAAAATAATAATGCCGATAATAATCGCGACGGTTTTTTTAATATTTTGCATATATTTCTACCAATTTTTTCCTCAACAGTGATGAGGTTACAAAGGGATTTCACAGAAACATTATCACACGAACGGATGCAATAAGCGCCTAACCATTGACAAATAATAACATTTTTACAATAAAATAGATAAGATAATTATTATAGCAATCAACATTATACTGATAAGTAAAAAGTACACAATAGTGTACTTTTTGTATTTTTAGATAATATCTATAATAACGGTCTATTCAAGATTTTTAGAACTTCACAGCCGCTGTTACCATCACTTCGACAAGCACATAAGGTCTTGCCATATTCGCTTCGACAGCAGCTCTTGCTGGTGGCTCATTATCTCCAATCCAAGCTTCCCAGATCTCGTTAAATTTTGTAAAGTCTCCTGCCATATCTTTAAGCCAGATCTGTGCTGACAACAAGTTCTCTTTGCAACTTCCGGCCTTTTCTAATAACGCATCTACTTTAGCTAACACCTCTTGGGTTTGTAATACGATATCTTCCTCCACCGTTGTTGGCACTTGCCCAGAAAGATAAACAACCCCATTATAAGACACATAATTTGCTAAACGATTGCCGGTAAAATCTCTTTTGATCATGTTCTACTCCCTCATTTATCCCAATATTTTATCGAAAACTTACTATACCATCTCGTAAAATACTTGAAATACTTTTACATGAATTATTCCTAATTTGCTAAAAAAGAGGAGGCATCAAGAGCTATTACCTAAAAACTTATAAAAGCCAGTTATTATTGATTTATGACGAGGGGAAAAGCGCTAATATTGCGTTAAGCCTTCTAAGTTAATTACAGAACGATGATCTGTGATTAGATCTGCTATCACCTCTGCACTACCTGCGGCTAAAGTAAACCCTAAACTACCATGCCCCACATTTAACCAGAGATTCTTAATAGGTGTTCTTCCTAAAATAGGGGGGCCTTCTGGCGTTGATGGGCGCAAGCCACTCCACTCAATCGCATCTTTTAACCCTTTTAACTTCGGGAATGTCTGCATCATATTTTTCTTCAATGCGGTAATGCGTTTAGGTCTAACATCCCTGTTTTTAGAGTTGCTATAGCCAATATCTACCATTGCCGCAACTCGTAACTGCTCTCCTAATTTGGCATACACCGTTTTATGAGCAAAATCTGTCACAGACATTTCAGGAACGATTCCTGACTCTTTTGGAAAAGGAATCGTTAAGCTATAACCTTTTAAAGGATAAATAGGTAAATTGATCTTTAAGGGCGTTAATAATTTACGGCAACCATTTCCTGCAGCGATCACTAAATGCTCTACAGGAATTTGCCCTTGACTGGTTTCTAATGCCTTAATTTTACCCGCTTCTGAGATTAATCTATCAACCTGACAATTCATGCGAAGAGAGAATCGTTCATGCGCTTTCAGATACGATAAAATCGCTAAACAACAGAGGTATGCATCTGCAGTTTCATCACCGGGTGCATAAATAGCCCCTGTTAATTGATTCTTTATGGATAAAAGAGAAGGTTCTAGCCGACAAGCCTCTTCCGCCGTTAAGCACTCTTGAAATTCAGGATCTATTTTAGATGCGGCATTTAAAAAATCGCGTTGATGGCGATGAATAATCATCTTTCCTGATTGCTGCCAATGAAAATTTTTCGTTAAAACTGACTTTCGCCAGAAGTCTAATGTCTTCTGGCTTAGGAGTGAAAGTCTTAATATATTATGTGTGTTTTCTTGATTTTTCCGCGCATTGCACGCCGTTAGGAAACGTAAGAGCCACTGCCACTGGAGAAGTGACGGCTCTATCCGTAAGTTGAGTGGGGAATCGACTCTCCCCATCCATTTTAACCCCTGCCAAACAACGCCTTTGTCTGCAAGAGGTGATACATACCGATAACTTAGTTGACCTCCGTTTGCAAAGCTTGCGCCTTGTCCAACGGTCTCTTCAGCATCTATGAGCGTTACATATGCACCTTTTAAAATCAGTGCTAATGCTGTCGATAGGCCAATTATTCCTCCACCTACAACAGTGATATATTTTGCCATCTTTTATTATTTTCAATCTCTAAGCTCGGTAAGGTCTATTTAACCCTCTTTGATGACAACACTCAAATGACATTTAGTTAGCTTGATATAACCTTTGGTTATACTCTTTAAGTTTTTTATTCAAATATTTCTGTACAAGCTTTTGATAATCTTGAGATATTTTGCGAAGTGGTCTTTCTGACTGATAGAGGATACAAAGATCTAAAACCATCGGCTCTTTTAAGGGATAAATCATTGAAAAGGGCAGTACTTCTGCGGCAGAGAAGAGATCACTAATCGTGCAACCAGCCCCTCTTTTCACAAACTCAGCTGCCATATAATAGGTATGGACATTGAGCTGTGTTGTCTTAAAGGTTCGATATTGGTGAATCATCATCGATAGAGAATCAGCACCTGGGTTAATCCATCTTTTCTCATCAATTTTATCTAGACTTACTGCCCCAGATTTTATTTGGGGCGCTGCATCTAAATAGACAAGAGGGATTTTCGCTAAAGAGATAGAGCTAATTCCCTGCTCTTTAATCGGTTTAAAACTAATCGCAAAATCGAGTTGATAACGATTTAACAGTAACAATAACTCATCTGTGTGGTAGGTACTAACATCGATTTTCGCCTGCGGGTATTGTGCTAAAAAGAGCTTCGTCACCTCGGGAACCAAACTTAATCCAAGACTTGGTAGACAACCAAAAGCTAAAGTGCCTTGCGGTTTTTCAGCCAAGTTTTCAGCCATCAACTGAAAATCATTGAGCTCTTGATAAACACTTTGCGCTTTATCATATAGCAATAAAGCCTCTTTAGTCGGCACTAATCTCCCTCTTGTTCGCTCAAAAAGAAGATAACCTAAGCGCATCTCAGCATGCTTTAAGGTTTTACTCACCGCCGGCTGAGAAATATGCAGCATATCAGCCGCTCTTGAAATAGAGCCACAAACCATCACAGCATAAAAAGCTTCTAGATGACGAGTATTCATAATTTATATCGACACCCTCAGTGAAAAGAATAAAAGATGCTCTATTATACCTGATTGCCCAATCACTAGGGTTGATTATCGTCTTGATCGCCCTAATTAATCGGGCCTATAAATAGACTATTTTTTATCTATTCCAAAAATGTTATACAATTATATTCATTAAAAATGATAATAATCGAGGCTATTTTCCAGAGTAAATCTGCAAAATATCCGCTTCTAATAATAAAACCCGCTAGGAAATCCCCAAAATGTTAGAGCGTTATAAGTTTCATCCAAGGATGTTACATATTCTTGTCCCCTTTTTTCTCTCTCTTAGTATGTCTTGCATTGTCTCATGCGTTAGTACTTTGATGAATGTTGGATTCTCAGGATTTATCTTCTCAACTTGGTGCGCAACATGGATGTTTTCTTGGGCAGTTGCTTTCCCATCGGTCCTAATACTTCTACCGATTGTTCGCCGTTTTGCTAAAATTTTTGTTCGTAGCACGCCTTAAATAGAATCACGACTATAACAAGGCTAAACACCTACAAGATGTCATATAGCTACTACGCATTAACTTCCGAGATGAACCGAAAAGGCTTAAAACTGCTGGCACGTAATTTCAAAAAACAGACAAGCATTTGGCCTAGTTGCTCATCAACCTATTTTTGAAAGATGACCAACTAATAAATTTTGACCTCTCATTTTATTTGGAGATCATTATATTTATAGTGAAATCGGGTTAAAAATCACTGAATCAGATTGCCGGCGCATCGCTTATGAGAAACGCAAGAATCGTTCTATCCGGCAGCGTGCAAGCTGATTTGATTCATACTCTGTCCTATTTTACTTTTAAGGTAGTTTTTCTTAAACCGAATCGACTATAAAGCAAAAACCCCCAGCGATTATGAACTGCACCCCAAAAGTTGGACACAACTTTGGGGTGTTTTTATATGGCTAAATATTCTTTTGATTTTAAATTACAAGTAATTCAGTTTTATCTTGATAATCATGGTTATCAAGCGACTGCTCGCTACTTTAATCTGGAATGCACAACTGTCCGTAAGTGGGTGAAAGCTTATCAGTATCATGGGGCTGAAGGTATAAAACCCAGAACTTCTAAACTTAACTATACGGCTGAATTTAAGCTACATGTTGTAACTTACATGGCATTAAATAACCTTTCTATCCGAGAGACTGCTGCATATTTTAATATTCCTGCATTTACTTCTGTATTAGAATGGAAATCTCTCTTTAAAATGGGTGGTTTAGATGCGCTTAAACCACGCCAGAAAGGTCGACCTAATATAATGAAACGTCCCAAAAAGCCAGATAATAGAACAGAGCAGGAAAAGCTGATTGATGAATTAACCGCTGAGCTTCTCTATCTCCGCGCGGAGAATGATGTCTTAAAAAAGTATCAAGAGTTGGAAGAGAGGGAGGAACAGCGAAGGCTCAAACTGAAACAATCGAGGAGTTAAAAGAGAAGCATCCTTTAACACTCCTACTTAAAGTGACCCATCTTGCGAGAAGTAGTTATTATTATCATCGAAAGTCACTCTTCTCTGCTGATCCGGAAAGTGATCTTAAAGCGAAAATATTGTCAATTTATCATGAGAACAAGGGGCGTTATGGCTATCGCAGAATTACAGCAATACTAAGGCGAGAGTTCATCATTAACCATAAGAAAGTCCAGAGGCTAATGAAACAGTTGAACCTAAAATCTTTGATTCGTCCAAAGAAATATCGTTCTTATAAAGGCCAGATTGGAAGAGTTGCTAAGAATCTTTTACAACGTCAATTTACAGCAAGCAAGCCTAACCAAAAATGGGTAACAGATGTTACAGAGTTCAAAGTCAATGGGGAGAAACTCTATTTATCTCCGATTCTAGATCTCTATAATCAAGAAGTTATTAGTTATGAAATTACAAAAAGACCAAAATATGAATTAGTCGAACGGATGTTGGAGAAAGCCTTAACATACTTACAAAGTAGTAAGAGAGGTCGAGAAAAGCTGATCCTTCATTCAGATCAAGGTTGGCAATATCAAATGGCTCAGTATCAACAAAACCTAAAGAAAAACAATATTAAACAGAGTATGTCCCGTAAAGGTAATTGCTATGATAATGCTGTCATAGAGAACTTTTTTGGGATATTAAAATCAGAATTTTTTTACACACAACGGTTTGAATCAGTAGATCATCTTCAAACAGAGCTACACAAATATATTGATTATTACAATCACAAACGAATTAAGCTTAAATTAAAAGGACTAAGTCCAATAGAATATCGAACTCAGTCCTTGTCTTTATAATTTTAAACTGTCCAACTTTATGGGGTCACTTCATTAAATCACTGGGGGTTTTAATATTAAAATAAGTAACGTAGAGTTAAACGCCTTTAGTGATTACTCAACATCTTTCATGGTTAAACGAATACGGCCTTGGCGGTCAATTT
The DNA here is from genome assembly GCF_022655595.1 of Ignatzschineria rhizosphaerae. NCBI lineage: Bacteria > Pseudomonadati > Pseudomonadota > Gammaproteobacteria > Cardiobacteriales > Ignatzschineriaceae > Ignatzschineria > Ignatzschineria rhizosphaerae. The sequence goes on along the minus strand of NZ_CP093379.1, from coordinate 2,868,870 downwards.
CAAGTACTTTTACTTTCACAACTTGACCAACACTTAAGTAATCGCCAACGTTAGAGATACGCTCTTCTGATGGGATTTGCGATACGTGTACCATTCCATCTTGACCTGGACGTAAGTTCACAAATGCACCAAAGTCCATAATACGAACAACTGGCGCTTCGTACACTGAACCAATCTCAATGTCTGAAGTGATCTCTTCGATACATTTTTTCGCAGCTTCCGCTTGATCGTTATTTACAGCAGAAATACGAACTTCACCACTATCTTCAATCTCGATAATCGCACCAGTTTCCTCAGTAATTGCGCGGATTGTTACGCCGCCTTTACCGATAACATCACGAATCTTATCTGGATTGATGCGAATTGTGGTAATACGTGGTGCAAATTCAGAAATTGATTCACGTGATTCGCTGATGACTGAGTTCATCTCATCGAGAATATGAAGTCTTGCTACTTTTGCTTGTGAAAGTGCAGTTTCCATAATCTCTTTCGTAATACCATCAATTTTGATATCCATTTGAAGGGCAGTAATACCATCTTTAGTACCTGCAACTTTAAAGTCCATATCTCCTAAGTGATCTTCATCACCTAAAATATCTGTTAATACTGCGTATTTATCGCCTTCTTTGATAAGACCCATCGCAATACCCGCAACAGGGGCTTTAAGCGGTACACCTGCATCCATTAATGCAAGTGAACTTCCACAAACGGATGCCATTGAGCTTGAACCATTTGATTCCGTAATCTCTGAAACCACGCGGATTGTATATGGATATTCTGCCATATCAGGAAGAACCGCCGAAACACCACGTTTAGCAAGGTTACCATGACCGATTTCACGACGTTTTGGTGAACCTACACGACCTGTTTCCCCTACTGAATATGGAGGGAAGTTATAGTGAAGCATAAAGTTCTCTTTATATTCCCCAGCAAGTGCATCAATAATCTGTGCATCACGCTCAGTACCAAGCGTTGCAACTACTAATGCTTGCGTTTCACCACGCGTGAAAAGGGCTGAACCGTGTGTACGTTTTAAAACACCAACACGTGAAACAATTGGACGAACAGTCGTTGTATCACGACCATCAATACGTGGCTGACCATTAATGATCTGGCTACGAACGATATCTGAGCTAATACGGCCAACTTCTGCTGTGACTTCTGCTGCTGTAAAGCTATCAGCGTCATCAGAAACTAATGCTGTTACCGCCTTATCACGCGCTGCGCTAATTGCACTGCTACGCTCTTGTTTAACCGTTAATTTAAATGCAGCTTCTAAATCGCCACGTACTAAATCTGCAACTGCCGTTTGAAGGGCGACATTTACTTCAGGCGCTTCAAATGGGAATGCTTCATTACCCACTTTTGCCGCTAATTCTTTAATGTTGTTGATCACAACTTGGAATTCGCTATGACCAAACATCACAGCACCAAGCATCACATCTTCAGAGAGAAGGTTTGCTTCTGACTCAACCATTAAGACCGCGCCTTCAGTACCTGCAACCACTAAATCAAGATCAGATGTTTCAAGCTCAGTTTTTGTTGGGTTAATGATGTATTGACCATCTTTATAACCCACACGCGCAGCTCCTAAAGGACCATTAAATGGTAAGTTTGCAATTGACAGCGCTGCTGATGCCCCGATTAATGCCACGATATCTGCACTAACTTCTGGGTTAATGGAAACAACGGTTGCCACGATTTGCACTTCATTCGTAAATGATTCGTGGAAAAGTGGACGTACAGGACGGTCAATTAAACGAGATGTTAAAATCTCTAATTCAGAAGGACGACCTTCACGGCGGAAGAAACCACCAGGAATTTTACCTGCTGCGTATGTTTTTTCTTGATAATCCACTGTTAATGGAAAGAAATCACGGCTTGGGTCTGCATTTTTTGATGCAACAACAGATACAAACACTGTTGTACCTTCAATATCAACCATTACAGCTGCTGTTGCTTGACGTGCAATTTCAGCAGTTTCGATCGTAACCTTACGACCACCATAAATAAATTCTTGAACGATTGGTTCTAATTTCATAATTTTCCTCTTTTATTCTGCTTAAAGGATCTTTAAATAAAGCACTATAGAATTCTAAGGGAACTGTTTTACAGCTCGCTTCATCATGTTGATTTCAAACGGCAAAACAGTGCCCCTACAGAAACCTTTATTTAAAGAAAGTACAAAAAACCCTCGCATAAAATGCGAGGGCCTTATTTTCTACAGGTATATCACAACAAACGCATTAAATATGATGCGTTTAACGAGATGTACGAGAATTTGCATATTTATCAATTAACGACGTAATGATAAACGATCGATAAGATCTTGGTAACGATCTAAATCTACTGATCTTAAGTACGTAAGTAACTTACGACGTTTGTTAACCATTTGTAAAAGACCGCGACGTGAGTGGTGATCTTTTTTGTTTTCAGCAAAATGTGCTTGAAGCGCATTGATGTTGAAAGTTAAAAGTGCAACTTGCACTTCTGGTGAACCTGTGTCGTTAGCGCCACGACCAAAATCTTTAACGATTTCTGCTTTTTTCTCAACTGTTAACATAGTTTAAAACTCCAAAATAATATAAATAGTGCCAATGGCGATGACAGCATTTAATGCCGGCATTATAGTATGATTACTCTAAAAACACCACACTAATTACATCCTAAGAGAAGAATCTTCTCTCTTACCACGACCAACTGATATTATCGCCAGCTTTAAGCCCAAGCTCAGCCGCTCTTCCGGCATTTAACTCTAAGACATATTTAGCAGGAGCGATCGATGGATATAAAGGGCAGTTTTTAATCTTACACGGCTGCGCTGTTGCGATATTTACCACTTCTCCCGCTTCTGTAATATAGATAATATCTAAAGGTATTAACGTGTTTTTCATCCAAAATGAGAGTGGCTGGGTTTCAGAAAACATAAAGAGCATGCCTGAGTTTTCCGGCATTGATTCTCGAAACATCAAGCCTTTTGCCTGCGAGTAACCATCTAAGGCAAGCTCCACAATAATCGTTTGTTCACCAATTCTCATCTCCCCTTCACGCAATCCTGAATTTGGTGACAGACCAAATGAAGGCTTTACAACCCCTCCCTTCGCTTTTTGAATACTTTCTAAATCCGCACTCATTGTCGTTATAGGGTTTGCAAAAGCCATTCCAACAATAGCCATAACCCCCATCATCAAACTCGCGCTTAATTTTTGATAAAAACTCATGATTTTACTCGTCCTCTTCCATCGTTAAAACTCCCTCATTAAGAAGTTTTGTAATAAATTCACCGGCAATATTATTGCTTAAATAATCCTCTAGATCATCAAAATCTAAATACTCTGCATTAACAATCAATGTAATTAGATCACGATACTCCTTTGGCAAAGGATAGGAGTGCCCACCTACAAAAAGGTAATACTGCTCACCAATTTGGCGATGAATGAATGTTAACCCGGGATGCACTTCTAATGCCCCTCCCTCATCAAGAAAAGTCATTACCGCTTCAAGCGTTAATTTCTCTTCTAAAAGTTCTGGCGTTTGATACATCTTCGGCTCTGTCATAAATACCCCAAACCACTTTGCAATCTCATCACGATTAGTGAGTAACCCCTCTTTAATCACCTTCACCACTCGATCAATAGCATCATCTGTCAACTCCCCATACTGAGTAGAAACTTCTAATTCAAGATCACTAAAACGTGCATCTTCAGCTATATTATCAAATTTCATCTCGATAAAATCACGAAACATCTCTTGATGCTTGGGCGCCCTAAATCCTACCGACCAAGTGACACTACGACCAATATTAACCCCATAATGCCCTATTCTTGGAGGTAGATAGAGCATATCTCCTGGTTCTACAATCCACTCTTCATCCACTTTGAAGTTTTCAATTAAACGGATATCGACCCCTTTAAGAAAATCATCTTCAGAGACTGGCAAGTAGCTAATTTGCCACTTTTTCTGCCCCATTCCTTGAATTAAAAAAACATCATAATCATCCCAATGAGCGCCAACATTTCCGCCATCTTCTCCAAGGCTCACCTGTAAATCATCAAGACGCCAGTTAGGAATAAATGTAAAAGGCGCTGTCATCGATTTTAACTCTGGAAGATTTTTCTCAACGTCATTGACAACGAGCATCCACTTTTTATCTTTTAACGTTGCAAAATCATCTTCAGTTGCCGGCCCCATCTTTAATTGCCAAGGACGCTCGCCCCCTTTTTCAAAGATAAAACGAGAGGGAATAAAAGATTCAAATGCTAAACCTGCAATCTCATCTGCCGAGAGCGGATCTTCAAAATTCGGAAAAGCATTTTTTACAAATAATGGTTTTTTCTGCCAGTATTCTCTCAAAAATGTTTCCGCGGTTAATCCACCTAAAAAAGATAAAGGTTGTGCTTTTGCCATAGAGATTCTCTCTTTAAAAATAGATATTCAATGCCGTACGATAATCTGCATGGCATCAATGATCAACAACAGTTAAGTATAATAACTTGGCATTATAACGATTTTCCAAGATAAAGAGATGACTCATATCGCCTATTAAGCCCTTCATCCTTTTTTGAATCAATAAAAAAAGCCTTTAAGCACTGATAAACTGCCCCCCAAAAGTTGGACACAACTTTGGGGTGTTTTTATATGGCTAAATATTCTTTTGATTTTAAATTACAAGTAATTCAGTTTTATCTTGATAATCATGGTTATCAAGCGACTGCTCGCTACTTTAATGTGGAATGCACAACTGTCCGTAAGTGGGTGAAAGCTTATCAGTATCATGGGGCTGAAGGTATAAAACCCAGAACTTCTAAACTTAACTAGGGGTTGTTGAACATTGACACATAACCTATTGTTTTTGCTGAAAATATTCATTTTCATTAATTTTAAAAAATGACTCAAAAGTATTGGTTATTCAATATATTGCATCCCTTCAACTTTGAATGTTCAACAGACCCTATACGGCTGAATTTAAGCTACATGTTGTAACTTACATGACATTAAATAACCTGTAGGATTTTATCGCGTTGTTTACAGTATTAGGAGAAAATACTGTTATGAATATCCATCGAAAAACAAAATTAACGCCGTTTCATCGAGAAGAGATTTGGCGATTACATCATCAAGAAAAATTTACCGTAACCTATCTAGCTGAGCGTTTTATGGTAAGCAGACCTACGATCTATAAAGTACTAAAACAAGGTAGATTGAACTTGTTTGTGCCATTAGCTAGTAAAAATGAACGTTATAGAACAATTAAGTATGGCATTAAACGTCTTGCAAAGATTGAAAAATCTATTGAAGAGAAACTTAAAAAGAGGGCTAAACGTTATAACAAAAACTATCCTGGCGAGATGGTCCATGTGGATACTAAACGGCTCCCTCTTTTAAAAGGAGATCTTAAAAATCGCACTAGAGAGTATTTATTTGTAGGAATTGATGATTTTTCAAGAGAACTTTATGCCGGTATTTATCCTGATAAATCACAGTTTAGTGCTGCTGAATTTCTTCGATGGGATCTGTTAGAACAGTGTCCCTATACTGTAGAATGCACCTATTCGGATAATGGTCGTGAGTATAAAGGTACATCAGAACATGCCTTTGTCGAAATGTGTCTAACACATAAGATTAATCAAAAGTTTACAAAGCCAGCTTGCCCTCAAACGAATGGAAAAGCAGAAAGAGTCATTCGAACACTCATGGAAATGTGGCATAATCAGGAAGAGTTTATCAGTTCAGATGATCGGAAAAAGAAGCTAAAACGATTTTTGAACTATTACAACACAGTAAAACCTCATAAGGGTATTAATGGTTTAACGCCTTATGAAGTTTTAGAAAATTATTTTAACACTGAAGTGTAAACAACCCGCCGATTTCTAACAAATAACCTTTCTATCCGAGAGACTGCTGCATATTTTAATATTCCTGCATTTACTTCTGTATTAGAATGGAAATCTCTCTTTAAAATGGGTGGTTTAGATGCGCTTAAACCACGCCAGAAAGGTCGACCTAATACCCAAAAAGCCAGATAATAGAACAGAGCAGGAAAAGCTGATTGATGAATTAACCGCTGAGCTTCTCTATCTCCGCGCGGAGAATGATGTCTTAAAAAAGTATCAAGAGTTGGAAGAGAGGGAGGAACAGCGAAGGCTCAAACTGAAACAATCGAGGAGTTAAAAGAGAAGCATCCTTTAACACTCCTACTTAAAGTGACCCATCTTGCGAGAAGTAGTTATTATTATCATCGAAAGTCACTCTTCTCTGCTGATCCGGAAAGTGATCTTAAAGCGAAAATATTGTCAATTTATCATGAGAACAAGGGGCGTTATGGCTATCGCAGAATTACAGCAATACTAAGGCGAGAGTTCATCATTAACCATAAGAAAGTCCAGAGGCTAATGAAACAGTTGAACCTAAAATCTTTGATTCGTCCAAAGAAATATCGTTCTTATAAAGGCCAGATTGGAAGAGTTGCTAAGAATCTTTTACAACGTCAATTTACAGCAAGCAAGCCTAACCAAAAATGGGTAACAGATGTTACAGAGTTCAAAGTCAATGGGGAGAAACTCTATTTATCTCCGATTCTAGATCTCTATAATCAAGAAGTTATTAGTTATGAAATTACAAAAAGACCAAAATATGAATTAGTCGAACGGATGTTGGAGAAAGCCTTAACATACTTACAAAGTAGTAAGAGAGGTCGAGAAAAGCTGATCCTTCATTCAGATCAAGGTTGGCAATATCAAATGGCTCAGTATCAACAAAACCTAAAGAAAAACAATATTAAACAGAGTATGTCCCGTAAAGGTAATTGCTATGATAATGCTGTCATAGAGAACTTTTTTGGGATACTAAAATCAGAATTTTTTTACACACAACGGTTTAAATCAGTAGATCATCTTCAAACAGAGCTACACAAATATATTGATTATTACAATCACAAACGAATTAAGCTTAAATTAAAAGGACTAAGTCCAATAGAATATCGAACTCAGTCCTTGTCTTTATAATTTTAAACTGTCCAACTTTATGGGGTCACTTCATGATCCTTAAAGGCTTTTTAAAATTAATGACTCATTCATAGCATTGTGCTTTAGCGGCGAGAAACACGTTCTACTAAAGGCAACAATCGAATTTCACGCATGATATCTGCCAAATGTTTTCGGTCTTCTACATCCACGACAAAGCGGATTCTCACAAGATCATCACTCATCGGCTCAGACATAAACTCCCCAAAATCAAGATTCATCTCTGTGACTTTTGCGCTCACCGAAGCAATCGCCCCTCGGCGATTCTTAGCAATCAAGGTTAACTGTACCGGGAAATCACCCTGCGCTTTCTTACTCCAAGCAAGTGGAATCCAGCGATCGGCTTGTTTTTTATAGTTTTCAACATTCGCGCAATCTACTTGATGAATCACCATTCCATGACGCTGACTTAAATAGCCAATAATCGATTCACCAGGTAATGGGTAACAACACCTACCTAGTGTTGTTTTCATCTTCTCAGCCCCAATAATGATATCGCTAGATACCTCTAAGCCATCTTCATCTTCTTCTGGCGCTTCATGCATCTCAACTTCTAAACCTTGCTTCACTAAAAAACGATTAATGACATAATGCATTGGGTATTTCCCACGCCCAATACCAATTAACAACTCTTCTTTTGTTCCAAGATCTAGCTCTTCTAATAAGATATCGCGATCCGTGCTTGTAAACTCATCAAGCAAAATCCCTTTCTCTTCTAATGCACTTATTAAAAGCGCCTCCCCAATACAGAGAGAAGCATCATTTGGGAGTTTCGAGAGATAAGTTAAAATGCTAGTTCGTGCTCGAGCACTCACCACATAATCAAGCCATTTTGGCGAAGGTCTTAAACCCTGCTCTGTAATAATTTCAACGGTTTGCCCATTATGCAGTGATTGAGAGAAAGGTACTTCTTGCCCATCGACAATGATTATCTTACAACGATTTCCCACTTCCGTATGAACCGCATAAGCAAAGTCGATCCCCGTAGAGCCTTTCGGCAATTCAATAATGCGTCCTTTAGGCGTAAAGAGATAGATCTCTTTTGGGAATAGGTTGGCTTTCATCGCCTCCATAAACTCCTCAGAAGAGATGCCACTATCTTGTAATTCTGTCACAGAATCAAGCCACTTATTGGTTCGAATTTGGTTATGCTCTTGCCCTTCATAAGCATCTTTATAACGCCAGTGAGCCGCTGCCCCAGCTTCTGCAATCACATGCATATCGCGGGTCCGTATTTGCACCTCTACCGGCAAGCCATTACGCCCAAACACAATGGTATGCAGACTTTGATAACCATTACCTTTAGGAATTGCAATATAATCTTTAAAGCCACCAATAATCGGTTTATAAAGTTGATGAACCATCCCTAAAACGCGATAGCACTCATCTACAGTGGAGACGATAACTCGAATCGCAAAGATATCGTAAACAAGCTCAATCCGTCCCTTCATCTTGAGTTTATTGTAGATACTCCATAGATGCTTTTGCCGAGTGGAGATGCGCGATAGAATATTACTGCGGACTAAACGATCGTAAATAGTATCTTTAATGCGCGTGAGATTTTCACTCTCATTGGCATATTTTTCATCAATTGCCTTTGCCAGTACGGCATAACGCATTGGGTAGATATTCTCAAAACAGAGATTTTCTAAATAGACTTGTAAAACATACATGCCAAGTCTTGCAGCAATAGGCGCATAAACTTCTAATGTTTCATTAGCAATGCGGCGCTTTTTATATGCCGGCAAGGAACCTAAAGTTCGCATATTATGAAGCCTATCAGCGAGTTTAACCATAATAATCCGCAGATCTTTGGTCATCGCTAAAATCATTTTGCGAAAGTTCTCAGCCTTAGCTTCTTCTTTCGAGCGAAATTTAATTTTTGTAAGCTTGGTAACACCATCAACGATTTGAGCAACTTCTTCCCCAAATTCATGCTTAATTTCATCAAAACTGATCTCAGTATCTTCAATCACGTCATGCAAAATAGCTCCAACAAGGGAGGCTTTATCTATTTGCACCTCACTTAAAATGAGCGCTACCGCAATCGGGTGAAAGATATAAGGTTCTCCAGACGAGCGAAATTGTTCCTGATGCGCAAAAGCACCATAGATACAGGCACGCTTAACTTCACTAACCTCTTCTTCCGAAAGATATCGACCCACGATTCGCAATAAGCGATCGACTTTAATCTCAAACTCTTTACGCCAAGGAAGGAGATTTGGAGGTAGATTATGACTCTCCATCAGGACTCCTTTGAACCGATATTATCGATCCTCTGATCAATCTATAAATTCTCTATATTCAGAGATAACATAAATTATCGTTTTATCAAATCAATTAATAATGGCTTCTTTATTATTTTTATTTTAAATTGCTTTAAAATTCTAAAGACAACAAAAACAGCCAACCAAAATTTTGGTGGCTATCTTTATTAAACCCATCACGAATGATTAAAATTCTGCGTTGTACTCAAGCTCTTTTGCTTTAATCTCATCCGGCGTAATATCCCCTTTAGCGATCTCACGCAGGGCAATTACTGTTGGTTTTGATGCACGATTTGTACGTACAACTGTAGGTTCAGCGCCACGCTCAAGCTGTCTTGCTCTTTTTGCTGCGACTGACACTAACTGAAAACGGTTATCTACTTTTTCTAAACAATCTTGTACCGTTACACGAGCCATAATTTTACTCCTAAAACTAACTTTCATTAATATCGATAAAAAAGGTAAGCACTCTCTTTATCTAAAACATATGCATTTCTCTTAATATCGCATAATTTAGTCAAAATGAGAATATCGGGCAATCTTCATGATCATATTCCCCATGAATAAAACTCAATGATCAGCAATGCGATATATCATCACTATATAATGACGACTAAAAAGCGAATCAGTATACCGTTAAATAGGTTATTTATTTAGATTTTTTCACCCAACAAATCATCTAATAACGGCTGATTTTTTGATTTTTGATAGTGAGTACGAAGACGATTGACCTTAAATATTTGACTTAAATCTTGTAAAGCACTTTTAAAATCATCGTTAATAATCACATAATCAAACTTCTCATAATGGCGAATTTGATTCATCGCATCAGCCATCCGTTTTTTTACAATCTCAGGATCATCTTGCTTACGCGCTGATAATCTTGCCTCAAGCTCTGCAATAGATGGGGGAATTACAAAGATCAACTGCGCCTCTGGCATCATCGCTTTCACGGAAGCTGCGCCTTGCCAATCAATCACAAGAACCACATCTTTTCCTGTTGCGGTGTGTTTTCTCACCTCTGCTAAAGAGGTTCCATATAAGTTATCAAAGACTTCGGCATGCTCGAGAAAATCCTCATTTTGAATCATCTCTCTAAACTGATCTTTCGTGACAAAATGGTAATCCACTCCATTTTCTTCACCCTCTCTTGCCCCTCTTGTTGTATGAGTGACCGCTCTTGTAACATTGCTATCTTGCGCCATTAGCGCCTCTACCAATGTTGTTTTTCCACCCCCTGAAGGTGCTGAAATAACATACACATGCCCATTGGCTTGCGATTTCTCATTAGATAACTGCATCTTTTTGTCTTCTCTTTCCTATCGATCTCTTGAAATCGACCTTTTCTTGAACGATTATTGAACTAGTATATAATAAACCACTTGTAATGTTATTCTATTTATAGAAAACATCGAAATCCTTAGCGTTCCTAATTATATGGAGTAAAACCCGGTTATGTTAAAAAAGTTATTATTAAGTACAAGTGTTGCACTTCTTTTAGGAAGCGTTGCGACAGCTCAACAAAATCAAACGGAAGTGATTTACCTTAAACAACACGGCGACTGGAAAGTTGAATGTTTACAAGATGAATCTCCTGAGGGAACCTTTGAAAACTGCTTAATGTCAACAACTGGGGATATCGAACTTACGAACCCAAATGATGAAAAACAAAAGCAAAAAGTCAAAGCATTAAGAGCATCTGTTGTTTATATTGATGGGAACCCAACGCTTATTTTTAGCGCCCTTCCTGGTGCACTTTTAATTCCTGGTCTTGAGCTTAAAATTGATGGTAAACAATTAGAGATTGAAGGCTCTAAAGTCACCGGTTTAAGTTTTGAGCGCTGCTTACCTGATGGCTGTATCACAGGTCTTCCAATCAGTGACCCTAAAGTACTTAGTACTTTAAAAGGTTCTGGAAAGTTAAATGTAAGCTATACACATGACTTCCTTGGTCCTGATGCAAATAACGTTAAAGTCGACATCTCAATGAAAGGCTTTACAACATCACTAGAAGACCTCGCAAAACAATCAGAGGCAAAATAAGTTTTCTTTACAAAAAGAGACATTCTTTCAAAGGGATCTCCATTGGTTAGATCCCTTTTTTAGTTTATAATTGTCGAATTATATTCGTTAGAAAAATAGATTTCATCTTCACGAATTGTTCATAAAATGTTCTTATAAGAACATCTCATTTCCTTTTCATTATTACTAAGTAGCTTTACTTCTATGGATTATCCACAACATTTTGGCGTTATTGTAATTGGTGGCGGACACGCTGGCACTGAAGCCGCATTAGCGTCTGCTCGTCTTGGCGTTCCTACGCTTCTTTTAACACACAATATCGAAACACTTGGGCAACTAAGCTGTAATCCTGCAATTGGCGGAATCGGTAAGGGGCAGATCGTCAAAGAGATTGATGCGATGGGCGGCGCTATGGCACACGTTACCGACCTTGCAGGCATTCAATTTAGAATATTAAATGCATCTAAAGGCCCCGCGGTACGCTCAACAAGAGCGCAAACAGACAGAACACTCTATAAAACCGCGATGCGCAAAATTTTAGAGAATCAGCCTAATCTTTATCTCTTCCAACAAGCCGCTGATGATCTCATTCTCCAAGGAGACAAAGTCACAGGCGTGATTACCCAAACAGGAATCCGTTTCCATGGAGAAACAGTGATCCTTACCGCAGGTACTTTCTTATCGGGATTAATCCATATTGGCATGCAAAACTATAGCGGTGGCAGAATGGGAGATACAGCTTCTATTCCGCTTTCTCATAAACTTGCTGAGCTTAATCTTGGAAAAGGACGCCTAAAAACAGGAACACCGCCTAGAATTGATGGAAAAAGCATCGACTTTAGCAATATGTCAGAGCAACCTGGAGATTCGCCAACGCCGGTTTTCTCATATTTAGGAGATCGTAATGAACATCCACACCAAATCTCTTGCTGGACAACTTACACCAATGAGGCAACTCACGATATTATTCGTAGTGGTTTAGATCGCTCCCCGATGTATGCTGACAATAAGACTATTGAGGGTTTAGGTCCTCGATATTGTCCTTCTGTTGAAGATAAGATCATGAAGTTTGCAGATAAAGATCAGCATCACGTATTTTTAGAGCCTGAAGGTTTAGATACGCATGAATATTATCCTAATGGCATCTCAACGAGCTTACCATTTGATATCCAAATTAAACTAGTTCGTAGTATTCCGGGTATGGAAAATGCCCATATTACACGCCCAGGTTATGCCATTGAGTATGACTTCTTCGATCCTCGTAATCTCAAATTCACTTTAGAGACTAAAGCGATTGAGAACCTCTACTTTGCAGGACAAATCAATGGTACTACAGGCTATGAAGAAGCTGGTGCACAAGGACTATTAGCGGGTCTTAACGCAGCTCGCCGTTATCTTGAAAAAGATGCATGGTACCCTAAACGTCATGAAGCATATACCGGCGTTATGATTGATGATTTAATCAATCTTGGCGTCCGTGAACCTTATCGTATGTTTACCTCGCGCGCAGAACATCGTCTTATTTTACGAGAAGATAACGCTGATGAGAGATTAACTCCTATTGGCCGTGAGCTTGGACTTATTGATGATTATCGCTGGGAAAAATTCCTTGAAAAGCAAGAAGCCATCATCAAAGCTGAGCAGCAATTTAAAGATTGGATGATCCGTGTGGAATCACCTGCAGGTAAAAAAGTTCAAGAAGAGAATAAGGTTGAATTAAAACAAAATATTCGCGCTCTTCATCTTCTTAAACGCCCAGAAATCTCTCTTGAAACCTTATTAGCGCTTCATGATGAGAATGGCCCTAATTTAGATGAATTCTCACCTGAAGTACTACAAAAAATTGAAATTCATACCAAATATGAAGGGTATATTAATCGTAGTGTGGAAGATATTAAGCGTAATCAAAAATTTGAAAATGCACCGCTTCCTGCCAATATCGACTATAGCCTCGTAGAAGGTCTTTCAATTGAGATTCAAGAACGCTTAAACCAAGCACAACCTGAAACTTTAGGCCAAGCTTCAAGAATTCAGGGCGTGACCCCGGCAGCAACATCTCTCATCTTAGTTCATTTAAGAAAAGGTAGATTACCTGTTAAAAACAGCCAAAAGGATTAAATAATTATGCGTAAAGCAATTCTTAAAGTAGCCTTATCATCGATACTCGCTCTATCACTGGGCTCTGCTAATTCTCTTATTGATATTATAAAAGATAGTCAAAATCCAGAAGTACAATCATTAGTGCAATATCAAAATGATAAGAACCTCTACTTTAAGGATGCTTACGGCTTTACGCTGATTGATTATGTATATGCTAAAAATAATCCTGAGCTCGTAAAGTGGCTTGAATCACAAAACATTCAAAGTGGAGTAACACCTGCATTAATTCAGCGCGCACAAATTTGGCTCTTTTTACTTAATTATCCTGTGGATAACCTTGAGGGTAACTTCACACGCGCATTTCAAGAAGATATCCTCAATTATCAGCGAAAAAATAATCTAACTGAAATTGCCCAGATTACCCCAGAATGGTTTATCGATCTTGAGCATGATGCCATTACCTCTTTACTAACGGATATTGAAAAAGCGAATCCTACGCTTTCAGAAGCAGCACTACAATTAGAGCTGATTAATACATTGCAAGAGCGCCTACCAAGTAGTGTTGAGCTCAATCAGTTGCTGACCACAAATAATATTCTTAATGCAACCAATCACAAGGTACTCTTTGAGATCATCCCACAAGATCAAAAACAGACGCCTTACGAAATGCTCCTTGAGCTCGATTTTTTGGATAAAACACCTCAAAATACGGAGCTTAAAGCACTACCTGAATCTCTCATGACCTATTTTGATTTTACCGCAGATGAGATTCAAAACATTACAAAAAATCCCCGCTCTCAAAAGACTTTAACCTTACAAACATGGCTTCGTATTGCTGGCTATTTTCCGCCACCATTAGTCATTGATGGTATCAATGGGGCAAACTCAAGAAATGCCATCAAGCGCTATCAAACAGACATAGGACAACCTGCCGATGGAATTCCTCATGTGCGCTGGGAAGAGCCTTTAGAAACATTAATTCGAACAAAAGCCCAACAACAATTACATCAATTAGAGTTCTATACCAGAGCAATTCATGGGCGAAATGATGCCGCAACACGAAATGCTATTCGCCGCTTTGAAAAGTCGGTTGGGCTACCAGAAACAGGAACCTTAGCTCCTAGCGTTCTCTTTCATCTCTTTAATGCTAATTTTCTCCCTAAAGAGGCAATCATTACGCCCGACGTCACTATCACGCCTATAGATTCAATTTCAAATGCAGCGGCTCCAACACAAGAAGTAGCAATTACTGAAGAAAACACCTCTCAAAATAAGGATGTTACTGGCAATCTTGAAGATGAAACTCTAATTGAAGAAAATTCCAAAGCGCAGCACCATTTTGTATTGACTCCCATCGTACAAGAGACGCTAACGCTTGTGATCAAACAGCAAAAAGAAGCCCAAGAACAAGCAAAAATTGAAGCAGAAATTGCGGCAAAAAAAGCAGAAGAAGAAGCAAAAAAAGCAGAATTTACCGCAAAACTGAAAGCGCTTGCTGAATTAGAAGAACCAATACAACTTTTCTCGCTCTCTCGAGCAGAAGTGGATCAATTAATTATTAATGCAAGACGATCGGATATCTTCTTCACGCAAGTCGCTCTACATCTTTTAAACCTTTATGATGGCGATATTGATGGCGCTAATGGCCCTGCGACTAGAGATGCGATCCGACGCTTTGAAAAAGCCTTAGGACAACGAGAAACCGGAGAGATTCTCCCAAGATGGCAAACTCCCCTTAGACAGATGATGTACCGCATGGTGCAATATCGATTAACGCAAGATGGTTTTTATGAGGGAGATATTGATGGGATCACAGGTCCTGGCACTCGTAATGCAATCATTGCCTATGAAAAAGCTAACCATACTGAAGAAGTGGGTCGTTTAACACCGGCATTGCTTTTAACGCTCTTTAATACAGACCTTAATCGTAGTATTGACTCTTCTATTGATCCGGAAGAGATCCCTACCGATTCTCCGGAAGATGTGACTAATGATGGAACCGCACCTGTCAGCGCTGAGGAAGATCGTGAGCTTCAAGCCGATAGTAATAAAAATGATGAACAATATCGCTCATCGGTGAAAGACCTTGACCTATCCCACGCTAAAAGCACAGAGGAGATTGCACTTATTCAGCTGCAGCTCGCTTATCTTGGTTTTTATACAGGCACTATTGATGGTTTAACAGGTCCTGTTTCAACCAGAGCAATTACAGCTTTCCAAAAAGCATTTGAACTCCCAACTTCAGGCAAACTTGATAAACGCACTCAAGAGAAATTAGAGATTGAAAATATCAATAAATTCCAACGCTACTTACAACGTACAGGGTATATGAAAGATGCGGCAACAGGCACAATGGGACCTAAATCCCGCCGCGCGGTAGGCATTTTGAAAAACCGTTATGGTTATAATGTTAATGAAGCTCTTGATATTCCGGCATATCTCATCTTAATTGATGAAGAGCAAGGCACTACTATCGCTAAAGAGTATTACGATAAAGTGATCAAAGCTCGCGAAGAGGAAGAAGCGATTAAAGATACACAAAGCTATCTTATTGGTTTTGGAATTTTAAATGATAAAGTCGATGGTAAAATTGGCCCTGCTACAGAAAGAGCGATTAGTGCCTATCGTTCACAACAAGGTCTTAGCAAGGGAAATCAAATTGATGATGCACTATTAGAATCCTTTAAAAAAGGGACTCCTAAGCAAGCACAATCTTATCTACAACAATTAGGTTACCCTGTTAAACCCGATGGTATTTTTGGTAATAACTCGAAAAAACAGCTCAATGTATTCTTAAAAAGCCAAAATAAACCTGCTTCAGATATTGTTACGGCAACAATCTTGATGGATCTAAAAATAGCGCTAGATGCTAGATTAGCTAGTAGAAGCAGCGCCAACAGTAACGTCGCAACACCGAGAAAAACAGGAACCGCGCCTCAATTACAAAAAGGGCTACAAGAAGAGAGCGTTATACTCTCTAATGCACCTAGCAGCACCGTAAATGGCTCACTACAAGTTATTAAAAACAATTCAGGTGCCGTTGTGGGTTGTAAGGTAAGAAATATCACTATGGCGGCAGACTGGTGTAGTGGCAAGAAAAATGGCTCGAGTTGTCGTGTACTTTATAAAAATGGACGCGTTCTTTCTATGAACTGCCGATAATACCAACTTATAGCCTCATCAAAAAAGCGCTAACAAATGATTGTTGTTAGCGCTTTTTTTAGTTTAATGAATTATATAGTCGATTCAATTTAAGAAAAACTGCTTAAAAGTAAAACTGTGCAATATGTGAACCAAACTAGCTTGCAGGATGCCGGGTATAACGATTCTAGTACTTCTCATAACCGATGCGCCGGCAATTCTGACTCAATAATTTTAAACCAATTTTACTATAAGGTACTGCTTTATCAGTAGCTTTAAGCATCCCCTTCGCCGGCAAGAGTAT
This sequence comes from Ignatzschineria rhizosphaerae, assembly GCF_022655595.1. Classification (NCBI taxonomy): domain Bacteria; kingdom Pseudomonadati; phylum Pseudomonadota; class Gammaproteobacteria; order Cardiobacteriales; family Ignatzschineriaceae; genus Ignatzschineria; species Ignatzschineria rhizosphaerae. The sequence continues at coordinate 2,852,014 of NZ_CP093379.1, read as the reverse complement.
CCTTTTAAAAGCGGAGATCCTATCTACACCTTTAATTATAAGCTCGTAAAGAGAGATCTCCTGAAAGATGTGCTTTAGTACTACCATCGGCATATTGAATCAACAAAGCTCCTCGCTCATCAATTCCGATCTCTTGCCCTATCTCTTCTCCTTGATCTGAAATTAAGCGAATCACTTTTCCTATAAAGCAGCTATGCGCTTCCCATAATGCAGAAAGGTTGGGTAGCGCTTGAGGATCCATCACAATTTGCAGGCAGATTTGATAGAGCTTTTGCGTTAAAAGGGCAATCAATTGATGACGATCTAAGGCTTTTCCTAAGATAGATTCGCAATTAGTGGGGCGATTTCCTACGATTTGTGTCGATTGATCCTGATGATTATTAACGCCCATCCCAATAATCACCTCAATTCCGCGAGAGTTGACGCTACTTTCCACTAAAATCCCTGCCAGCTTTTGTCCTTCTACCCAAATATCATTAGGCCACTTGATTTTTGCCTGATGAATTCCTAATAACTGAAGTGATTCCAATAGAGCAATACCTGAACGCAAACTTAAAGTACTTAAATATGGTAAGGCGGATTGGGGAAAATGAAACTTAAAAGAAAAATAGAGATTCTTGGCAAGGGGTGAAACCCATTGCTTAGCTCGGCGCCCTCTTCCCCCTCTTTGCATCTCCGTTACGGCTATTGCCATCAAATTGGAAGTATCGCAGTCATCATTGACTAAAGAGACCTTCTCTAAATCACTATTAGTCGACTCTGTAATAAATGAACGGCAAATAGTGACCTTATCTTGTAAATCTATAGGCAAGCCTTTCAAAATTTTGCCCATTTCTAAGGGGATATATGTCGTGCGAGTTGCTAAGACTTGAAAAGCAGCGTCATAATTAAAAAGATCGCTTATCTCACACAATGCTTCAATCGCTGAAATTAAGGCATTAGGCTCAACTGCTAAAGATTTTTGTAATACCGATAGCGGGTATTCCCCTTTTACAGATACTTGCTGAAATAATGCTTCCATAAGCTGCGCTTTATTATTCAAAATTGATTCCTTCTCTTCCCATAAATGATTCCCCACATATCAGAGTTTAGCAGAGCTTAAATACTATAGAAGTTTACAAAATTATTTTTCCCAGCGCATAAAAAAAGAGTGCTATAAAAACACCCTTTTTTCATTCTTTAAATTAACTAAAGAATACCACTCCAAATAATAATGCCCAACCAACAATACATAGAAGAGCAATAATATAGAGCGGAAGCTTATATATAAATACACTTTCAGACATAAACCTTCCCCTTATATCCAACATTTTGAACTAAATAGCTTTATAATACATTAACCACAGCATTTGCCGCAAGTTCAATATTGTCGTCATTGAGCGCTGCAATACAAATTCTGCCAGTATCTACTGTATAGATAGCATAGTCCTTTTTCATTTTTTCAACTTGATCTGCGCTAAGTCCTGAGTAAGAAAACATTCCTGCTTGATCATTAATGAAACTAAAGTCCACTTTATCTTGCTTTGTATTTAGTAGCTTTACAAATTTTGAGCGCATATCTTTAATACGATCACGCATCTCTGCAAGTTCTGCTTCCCACTCAGCTCTTAGCTTATCATCAGCTAATACATAATGAACGAGCTGCGCACCGTAAGAGGGCGGTGATGAATAAATTGCACGCACCATAGTTTTAAGCTGTGATGTGATGCGCTCTTGCTCTTCCTCATTTGAGGTAATCACCGTGAGCGCCCCAATTCTCTCACTATAAAGAGAGAATGATTTAGAAAATGATGTGGCAATAAATACCGGGATATCTTGCTCAGCAAAGATATGAATTGCTTCGGCATCTTCACGGATTCCTTTAGAAAATCCTTGATATGCCATATCTAAAAAGGGAATTAAATTCCGTTCTTTGAAAAGTTTTGCAACCTTTTGCCACTGTGCTGTCGATAGATCTGCCCCTGTTGGGTTATGGCAACAAGCATGAAGCACGACAATAGATTGCGCTGGAAGCTTTTCCATAAATGCGTAGAACTCATCAAAAGCAACGCCTTTACTCTTCTCATCAAAGTAAGGGTAATCTTTCACCTCAAAGCCTGCGCCTTCAAAAATCGCAATATGATTACTCCAAGTGGGATTAGAGACATACACGGTACTATTTGGCACGACTGTATGCAGAAAATCACCGCCCACTTTTAATGCCCCAGTACCGCCTAAGGATTGCACTGTTGCTAAACGTTTTTGTTGATAGAGTGCATGATCTTTTGTAAAAAGTAATTTTTGCACACAATCAATATAACTACCTAATCCATTCATTGGAAGATAAACGCGTGGCGTTGGATGTTCAAAAAGATAAGATTCGGCAGCTTTGACCGCTTTTAAGATGGGTACTCTTCCGGCATGATCCGAATAGATTCCAATACTTAAATTGACTTTTTCTTCTCTTGGATCCTGCTTAAAGGACTCAACTACGCCTAAGATCGCATCATCTGGCGCTAATGGAACGCCGTTAAATAGTTTCATTTTGATTCCTTCTCTTCAATTTTTATAATGGCCAAACATAGATTACTACAGGGACCACTGTCACAATCAGCAGCAAATCTAACAAAAAGCCCATCCGCCAATAATCTCCAAATTGATAGCCTCCTGGCCCCATCACTAATGTATTAGAATGATGCCCTATCGGGGTATTAAAAGCACATGAACAAGCAATCGCAATAATCATTAAATAAGGATCAATATTATGACCCATCATATTCGCCACGCCCACCGCGATTGGCGCCATAATTACTGCTGTTGCTGAACTGTTAATAACATCTGTGATTAGCATCGTTATTAGCATGACTATAGACAATACTAACATAGCTGGCAAGCCTTCTAAAAGAGGCACGATAGATGTCACGATAATATTTGTGGCTCCCGATTGCTCAAGCGCAGCACCAACGGTAATAAAGCATCCCAATAAAACCACTAAAGGCCCATCAATACTCTGATATACCTCACGCAGTGAAATTAACTTAAAAAGTATCATCAATAAAATTGCCAGCGGGAAAGCAATATGGGGCGGTAAAATTTGTAAGGCAACTGCCAAAATAGAGAGAATAAAAATTCCCACAGTAGGCCACATTTTAGAAGAGGGTTTTAAACGAATATTTCGCTCCGCCAAAGGTAGACACCCTAAATAGTTCATCGTCTCTGGTAGTTCTTTCTTATCCCCTTGAATCAGCAAAATATCGCCCGATTTTAGCGTTAAACGAGAAAAGCGTTGGCGAATACTCTCCCCTTGTCTTGATACGCCTAAAATATTGATATTATAGCGTTCTCGTAGATGAAGCTCTGAGAGCATATGTCCGGCTATTCTCGCTCCTGGATTGACGATCACTTCTAAAGTTTCTAAAGAATCAATGGTATCTTTCTCTTTACCTGCTTTGGTAAAACGAATACTCACCCCAGAAAGTAACTCTAATTGTTTTAAATCCTCGGGCTGCCCTTCTATTAATAAAATATCATTTTCTCGCAGTGTCTCTTCCTTACTAGGAGAGAGTAAACGCCGAGCGCCTCGCAGTAAAGTGACGATATTCACATGATCTTCCGTCACCTTTTCTAGCTCTCCAATGGTTTTACCAATAAATTTATTATTTGCTAAGATTTTTGCTTCAAGCAGATAGTCATCTGTTTCAAACAAACGATTATTCCCTTCGGTATCTCGAACGGGAATTAAGCGCCAACCAATAAAAGAGATATATAAAAGCCCCACAACAACTACTACGATTCCCGTTGGTAAGAAATCAAACATCGCAAAAGCGCCAAGGGAAGGATCGGCTGTTTCTCGGTACTGAGCAATGATCATGTTTGGCGGCGTTCCAATCAAGGTTGCGGTTCCCCCTAACAAAGAAGCAAATGCCATTGGCATCAATAATCGGGAGATCGGAACATTATAACGCTGAGACACTTGAAGCGCTACCGGCATAATAAGTGCTAACGCACCCACATCATTCATAAATGCTGAGAAAAAAGCAACAAGCCCTGTTAGTGTTAAGACGAGTAAAATCGGTCTATCCGAAAAACGGCTCAGATGTTGCGACAAATGGTATGTCACACCAGTATTCCCTAAAGCATTACTCAATACTAAAATTGCCGCAACAGTAATCACCGCGCGATGGCTAAACCCAGAAAATGCATCAGCAATAGGGACAACGCCAACTAAAACCATTGCCATTAGCGCCCCTAATGCCACAACATCAAAGCGCCATTTGCCAATCATAAAGGCAATAAAACTACATAATAAAATCACCAACGCATAGAGTTGTACGTTGGTGATGCCATTTATCAATGGTTCAGTAAATAATGTCAGCATGTGACTCCGTCTACTTTCGTGAAATCAATAACTTTTCTTGTGCTGAAAGCATAGCGCCTCTCTCTTCTATTGTAAATCTATCTTGATGGTATTCCCCTGTTTCTCCATCTAAAATCCATGCCGTATGATCATCAATGTAGGAAAGAAGCCCTTCATTGATAATATGATCTTTAATCGCTTCATAATAAATAGGCACGGCGATCTCAATTCTACGAAAGAAATTACGATGCATCCAATCTGCACTTGAAATATAGAGCGCTTTTTCCCCAGCACGATAGAAACAAAAGACTCGAGAATGTTCTAAAAATCGCCCCACAACTGAAAATACGCGAATATTTTCCGAAAACCCTTTTAACCCAGGGCGTAAAGAGCAAGCGCCCCGAACTAATAGATCAATCTTAACGCCGGCATTTGAAGCCTCACAAAGCTTCTCAATAATACTTGTTTCAAGTAAAGCATTCATGCGAGCCATAATAAAAGCTTCTCGCCCTGCTTTGGCCTCTTCTATCTCAAATTCAATATGAGCAATTAAATTATCATAGAGCGTAAAAGGTGCTTGCCACAATTTCTTTAATTCAGGTGGTCGACCTAGACTCCCCAAGGTTACAAAAATATCTGTGATATCTTGCGCAATCTCACGATCACTTGTCATTAGGGCAAAATCTGTATAGACCCTCGCTGTCCCATTATGATAATTTCCCGTACTAACATGGGTATAATATTCTAAATGATCTGGATTTTTACGCGTAGGCTCATTACGAACAATGAGCAACATCTTCGCATGGGTTTTATAACCAAAAATTCCATAAACCACTTTTACGCCGGCTTCTTCTAAAATAGAAGCCCACGTTAAGTTAGTTTCCTCATCAAATCGGGCCATAAGCTCACAAACAACATTCACCTCTTTTCCATTTTTCGCAGCCGTCACTAAATGCTTCATCAGTTGTGAATCATTGCCGGTGCGATAGATGGTCATCCGAATCATCTGTACTTTAGGATCTTTTGCCGCAACTTCTAATAATCTTACGGTCGGTGAAAAACTATCAAAGGGATGATGAAATAGTTGATCTTTATTTTTAATAATAGAGAAAATATCATCCGTATCTACCCATTTTTCTGCATATTTAGGTAAAAATTCCGGATAAAAGAGCTCTGACCGCCCTTTTAAAAAATCTCGTAATTCTCTAAAGCGTGTTAAATCAATAAAATGGTCAATAGGATAAATTTCTGTATCGGGTAACTCAAACTCTTTTGCTAAAAAATCAATGAGCTTTTCTGGCATGTGCGCACTAATTTCAAGGCGAACCGCGTGGCCAAAATTTCGCTGATGAAGCTCCCCTTTAAGCGCTTGATGCAAGTTTGTGAGTTCCTCTTTATCTATAAAAAGGTGGCTATTACGAGTCACTCGAAATTGATAAGCCGCTTTTACAGTAAAGCCATCAAAGATCGTTTTAAGCTGTTCCCGAATCACTTCACAGGTTGAGGTAAAACGTATCGTCTCTCCCTCATTCGGGAGCTTAATTAAGGAGGGGAGGTTTTTAGGAATCGATAACATTGCCGTATCAACCTCTCGCCCGTAGATATCCTTTCCTTTTAACTCAATAATATAATTGAGTGATTTATTATAAATATGCGGAAAAGGATGCGCAACATCAAGCGCTATCGGCGTTAATAAGGGATTGATAGACTCATGAAAATAAGAGGTTAGCTGATTAATATCCGTCCTTGTCCATTGCCCTCGCTTTACATATTCAACATTTCCTTCCTGTTTTAGAAGCGGTAATATCTCATTATCTAAAACGGAATATTGCTCCGCCACTAATTTACTGACTCGCTCAAAAATAGATGCCTGCCACTCTTCAACAGTCTCACCATCAATTGAATCTTCTCCTGCAAAGATCCGCTCTTTGATATTGGCAAATCGAACCTCAAAAAACTCATCTAAGTTTGAGGAGACAATCGTAATAAAATTTAATCGCTCTAAAACAGGCGTACTCGCATTCTCAGCTTGTTTTAAAACACGCTCTTGAAAAGCTAAGATTGATTTTTCCCGATTAAGTAATGGCGTATCCATGTTTGATGATCTCTCTGGGTGAAGAAGGAATGAACTGAAATAAGTCAGTGTGCGTAAGAGCGGATGACGGACTTTAACACTTTAGATTACAGTCTACTAAATCGCTGAAATACCCACTTTTTTCCTTTTGAAAACGACTTAAAACCATATGAATAATATCTCGATAGCTAATATATAGCTTAACCTAATTCAAGATAAATAATCCTCTTTATATGATAATAGATATTAATCTGCACTTTTATATGACATGCTGAATAAAATTTTAAAGTCCTACGCCTTAAAAGAATCATTGTGCCTTTAGTTCCCGTAAAAACAGAAGCTTAAATTGTATTAAACAAGTGATCACTAGAGAAGGTTTTTATATAAGCTCACATATAGTGATTTTCAAATAAAATCAGAAGTCGAAATTTATTAGTAAGTCATCCTCCTAAAATAGATTGATGAGCAGCTGGGTCGAATGCTTGCCTGTTTTTTGAAATTACGTACCAGCAGTTTTAAGCCTTTTTCGGTTCGTATCGGAATTTAGTGCGTAATAGCTATATATAGCCGACTCGATTTAAGAAGCACTATTTTAAATAATATTAAGAAGCAGAATGTGTATCAAATTAGCTTGCACGCTGCCGGATAGAACTATTATTGCGCTTCTCATCACCGATGTGCCGGCAAGCTGGTTCAGTCACTTTTAAACCGATTTCACTATATTAAAGGTGCAGAGTGTATCAAATTAGCTTGCACGCTGCCTGATAGAACTATTCTTGCACTTTTCATAACCGATGCGCCAGCAGTCTGATTCAGTCACTTTTAAACCGATTTCACTATAATCATTTATTAAACCCATTGTACTATCGCAATTTTAAGGCAAAAAAAAGCCCGTCTAGAAGACGGGCTTTTAACTACTTAAAGATTTTTTAATCTATTTACTGCATCTAATTGAGATTTCGCTAACGTTAACTCAATTAACGCTTTCTCAACATCAAGCTCAGGCTTACCTGACTCAATCGTAGCTTTTGCTTCAGCTTTTGCCTTTGCAACGGCTGCCGCATCAAGATCTTTTGCACGCTCTGCGCAATCAGCAAGAACAATTACTGATTTTGGTTGGATTTCAAGTATACCGCCTGAAATCCAAAACACTTCCTCAGTACCGTTTTCTAAAGTTAAACGTACTTGTCCTGGCTTAAGCTGCGCTAAAGTCGGAACGTGACCAGGGTATACGCCTATCTCACCCGTAACTGCTGTAGCTGCAAAAAATGAAGCAACTCCTGAGTAGAGCTCTTTTTCAGCACTTACAATAGTGACATTGATAGTTTTCATATGATCCCCTTATTACTTTTTCTTCTCTTTCGCGTAACGATCAAGAACTTCGTTAAAGTTTCCTGTCATATAGAACATTTGCTCAGGAATATGGTCACCTTCACCTGCAAGAATCGCTTTAAAGCTTGTAATCGTATCTTGAAGTGAAACGTATTTACCAGGTGCACCTGTAAATACTTCTGCAACGTGGAACGGTTGAGATAAGAAACGTTGAATCTTACGAGCACGTGATACTGTAAGTTTATCGTCTTCTGAAAGCTCATCCATACCAAGAATCGCGATAATATCTTTGAGTTCTTGATAACGTTGAAGAATCATCTGTACCCCACGAGCAACATCATAATGTTCTTGACCGATAACTAATGGGTCTAACTGACGTGAAGTTGAATCTAGTGGGTCTACCGCAGGGTAAATACCAAGAGATGCAATGTCACGTGAAAGAACGATTGTCGCGTCTAAGTGAGCAAACGTTGTTGCTGGTGATGGGTCAGTTAAGTCATCCGCAGGAACATAAACCGCTTGTACTGATGTGATAGAACCTTTCTTCGTTGAAGTAATACGCTCTTGAAGAACACCCATCTCTTCAGCAAGTGTTGGCTGATATCCAACTGCTGATGGCATACGACCTAAAAGCGCTGAAACCTCAGTACCTGCAAGTGTATAACGGTAGATGTTATCAATGAAGAGAAGAACGTCACGACCTTCATCACGGAAGTATTCCGCCATTGTAAGGCCTGAAAGTGCTACACGTAAACGGTTCCCAGGCGGCTCATTCATCTGGCCATACACCATCGCAACTTTATCTAATACGTTAGAATCTTTCATCTCGTAATAGAAGTCGTTACCTTCACGAGTACGCTCACCAACACCTGCAAACACTGAAAGACCCTCATGTGCTTTTGCAATGTTATTGATAAGTTCCATCATGTTTACTGTTTTACCAACACCCGCACCACCGAAAAGACCAACTTTACCACCTTTTGCAAATGGGCAGAGTAAGTCGATAACTTTGATACCTGTCTCGAGAACTTCTGTTGAACCCGCTTGATCTTCGTAGCTTGGCGCTTTTCTATGAATCGCCCAGTTTTCTGTAGCTTCAACAGGACCCGCATAGTCAACAGGACGGCCTAAAACGTCCATGATACGACCCAGTGTACCTGTTCCTACTGGAACTGAAATTGGTTTTTTAGTATCTGTTACTTCGATGCCACGTTGTAACCCATCAGAGCTACCCATTGCGATCGTTCTAACGATTCCATCACCTAATTGTTGTTGTACTTCAAGTACGAGGTCATCTTTTGACCCGACAACATTAAGTGCATTATATATACTTGGAACGGCGTCGCGTGGGAATTCCACGTCAACAACTGCACCAATTACCTGTACAATTTTTCCTGACATATTCTATCTAAACCTCTATTAACCCAAATTTTTGTTAACGTCGTCTTAATTGATTGCTGCCGCACCACTAACAATCTCAGTAATTTCCTGAGTAATTGCTGCCTGACGAGCTTTGTTATAGACCAGTTGTAATTCATCAATAAGGTCACCAGCATTATCACTTGCAGCCTTCATCGCAATCATACGTGCTGCCATTTCACAGGCAACGTTTTCAACAACTGCTTGATAAATTGCATATTCAATATAACGATCTAAAACAATGTTCATCAAATCTACAGGCGCAGAATCATAGACATAATCCCATGCTAAGCTTGATTCATCGGTTAGGCTTTCAAAGTCTAACTGATCCTGTAGTACTCCTGGAATGACTGGGAGTACTTGGACTGAACGTGGCTTTTGCGTCATTGTGTTCACAAACTCGTTAGCAAAAACATGGAGCTCATCAATTTTACCTTCTTGGAAAAGATCTAGCATTGCAGTTGTAATACCGATCAGATCTTTTGACGAAGGCGCATCACCTAAGTTATTCACAGTAGCTACGAGATTTCCACCAAAACGGGAGAAGAAAGCATTTGCTTTATTTCCAACCGTAGCGATCTCAACATCAATACCGCTTTTTTTCCACTCTTTCATTTGGTTGGCAACAAGCTTAAATAAGTTGTTATTTAAACCACCTGCTAAACCACGATCCGAGCTGACTACGATAATTCCTACACGTTTTACATCACGTGGAGTTAAATATTGATGTTTGAATTCTTCAGGTGTTGCTTCACCTAAATGCGAGGCAAGTTTAATAATCTGCTTCGCATACGGTAAAGATTTATTGCGGCGAAGCTGCGTAGCACGCATCTTACTCGCTGCAACCATCTCCATCGCACTAGTAATCTTCTGAGTATTACTAATACTTTTAATCTTACTACGTATTTCTTTTCCAACAGCCATGAAATTCCTACCTAATTGCTATGTTACGAACTAAAAAGTAGCTTACGCTACTTTCCAGCTTCCACCTTTCTTAAATTGACTTACAACTTTATCAAGGGCTGCTAAAACGTCGTCGTTATAAGCACCTTTGCTGTTGATGTCTTTTAAGAGCTCTTGGTCTGTCGCATTTGCTGAAACAATTAAACCTTGCGCGAATGGACGAATTTCTTCAATTGGTAGATCGTCAACATATTCATACTCGATTGCATAGAGAATTAATGCCATCTCAGCAATGTTATATGGACGATATTGTGCTTGTTTCATTAACTCCATAACACGTTGACCGCGAGCAAGCTGTCTACGAGTTACTTCATCAAGGTCTGAAGCAAATTGAGAGAACGCCGCAAGTTCACGATATTGTGCAAGTGCAAGACGAACACCACCACCAAGCTTACTAATAAGCTTCGTTTGTGCCGCACCACCAACACGTGATACAGAGATACCTGCGTTCATCGCTGGGCGTACACCAGAGTTAAAGAGATCTGATTCAAGGAAGATTTGACCATCAGTAATTGAAATAACGTTAGTTGGTACGAACGCAGAAACGTCCCCACCTTGTGTTTCAATAATTGGAAGTGCTGTTAATGATCCAGTTTTACCTTTTACTTCACCATTTGTGAATTTCTCAACGTAATCTGCGTTAACACGTGCAGCACGCTCAAGAAGACGTGAGTGAAGATAGAAAACATCTCCAGGATAAGCTTCACGACCTGGTGGACGACGAAGAAGGAGTGAAATCTGACGATATGCAACAGCTTGTTTAGATAAGTCATCATAAATGATAAGCGCATCTTCACCACGGTCACGGAAATACTCACCCATTGTACAACCAGTGTATGCTGATAAATACTGCATTGCAGCTGAATCAGATGCACCTGCTGCAACAACGATCGTATGATCCATTGCGCCATGCTCTTCAAGCTTCGCTACGATATTTGCAATCGTTGAGTTCTTTTGACCAATTGCAACATAGATACATTTAATACCACTACCTTTTTGGTTAATGATTGTATCGATTGCGATTGCAGTTTTACCTGTCTGACGGTCACCGATGATAAGCTCACGCTGACCACGTCCTACTGGAACCATTGAGTCAATTGCGATATAACCTGTTTGCATCGGTTGATCAACTGATTGACGATCAATAACGCCAGGTGCGATTTGCTCGATAGGTGCTGAAAGTTTAGTTCCTAACTCACCTTTACCATCGATTGGGTTACCAAGACCGTCAACTACACGACCAAGTAACTCAGGACCGATTGGTGCTTCAAGAATACGACCAGTACATCTTACTTTGTCGCCTTCTGTGATTTTTTCGTAATCACCAAGAAGAACTACCCCTACTGAATCTCTTTCAAGGTTCAATGCAAGACCGCGTACACCGTGTGGAAGTTCAACCATTTCACCTTGCATCACAGAATCAATTCCGTGAACGCGAGCAATACCATCAGTTAAACTAACAACTGTACCTTCAGTTCTTTCTTCAGGTTTGAGTTCAAATTCTTCAATCTTGGATTTAATGAGATCACTGATCTCAGATGGATTTAATTGCATCTTTTAAATCTTCCTTTTATATTCATTAAACTTAATTCATTGATCGGATCATGCCGTCTAAACGACCTAAAATCGAACCATCAATGACTAAATCATCTATTTTTAAAATAGCACCACCTAATAAGGAAGGCGAAATGGTTACTGTTAATTCGATCTCTTTATTAAAACGCTTCTGAAGAGCTTTAACAAACATCTCTTGTTGCCCATCCGTTAAGGCATATGCACTTTGCATTTCGACCTCAAGAATGTTTCGTTCAGCTAATAAACGCATTCTGAATTCGTCATAAACAGATGGCAAAATTTCATAGCGTCTGTTTTCACTAATAGTTCTTAAGAAACCATTCTCGTCTTCAGTGAGATCACGATTTAAAACCTTAGCTGATAACTCACCTAAGAATGCATTTTTCTTTTCGACACCTAACTCAGGTAAGCGCATTACTTCACAAGTTGCCTTATTACTCATTAATTCTTTTAATGAGTAGAGAAATTCTGTCCAGCGGTCTGCGCTTTGAGAATCTTCTTTGGCAATCATGAACACGGCTTCCGCGTAAGGTCTTGCTACTGTTGATAATTCTGACATATTACTTTTACATCGTTTATTAGTTATCAAAATGCTCTTCAATAGAAGAGCAGGCGACTATAGTTGTTTTGCTAACTCATCTAACATTTTAGCATGAGTTGTCTCATCAACTTCTTTCTCAATGATTTTGCTTGCGCCTTGAATGCTTAAAGCAATAACTTGTTTTCTCAAGCTCTCTTTCACTTGATTAAGTTCTGCCTCAATCTTCGCATGCGCCGCATCAATCTCTCTTTGCCCAACTTCTTTGCTGTCTTCTTTAGACTTCGCAATTAAGCTATCTGCTTGCTGCTGAGCTTTGCCAACTAAGTTAGCCGCTTCAAGATGTGCTGTTTTAATTAACTCATCTACCTCAGCTACAGCCGACGCCTGTGCAGCAACGCTCTCTTCAGCAGCCGCTAAGCCTTCAGCAATTTTCGTACGTCTTTCTTCAATCGCTTTGATTAAAGGTGGCCAGATAAACTTCATAACCACCAAAACCAAAATAAAAAAGACGACAAACTGGCTAATCAAGGTTGCGTTAATATTCATGTTATTACCTATCCTTTATCTGCCTGTATATAAATCTCTTGCACTTCGCTTAAAGCAAGATTATGCAACGTTTGCGAATACAGTCATACCGAAGAAGATAGCAATACCAACACCGATTAAGAATGCCGCATCAACAAGACCAACAAGGATGAATACTTTTGGTAAAAGTGAATCTGAGATTTCTGGTTGACGAGCTGAAGCTTCAATGTACTTAGAACCTAACATTGAAATACCGATTGCAGCACCGATTGCACCAAGTCCAACGATGATACCACATGCAATTGCAACTAAACCCATAATAAAACTCCTATTTTTAAGAAAACACTAACGTTAACAAATAATTATAAAACACAATCTTTCGATTGATTCTTTAATGAGATTCATGCGCTTGACCAAGATAAACAAGTGTCAATGTCATGAAAATATAAGCTTGTAAAATAACGATTAAGATATGGAAGATAGCCCATGCAGATCCTGCAAGAACGTGTAATCCAATACCCCAAAGCGTTCCTGTTGCGCCTAAAAGAGCGATCAACATAAAGATTAACTCACCTGCAAACATATTACCAAAAAGTCGCATTCCAAGTGAGAAGCCTTTTGAAACATATTCAACGATATTTAACACAAGGTTGACAGGCGCTAACCAATAACCAAATGGCGCTGATAATAATTCTTTGATAAAACCAAAGCCTTTTGCTTTGATTGAGTAGAAAACTACTAGTGCTAATACAGCCGTTGACATCCCAAGAGTTGCACTCACGTCAGCTGTTGGTAAGATTTTATGATATGGAAGTAAACCATTTTCACCACCAAGACCTAATGCATCGATCACTTTCGGTGCTAAATCTACAGGTAAGAAGTCGAGCGAGTTCATCACAATCACCCAAAGGAAAATCGTTAATCCTAATGGGGCAATAAATCCTTGAGGACCATTGACCAATGTTCTAGATTGCTTTTCTGCAAACTCTACTAAAATTTCCACAAACGCTTGAAAACGTCCTGGAACGCCAGAAGTCGCCTTGCGCGACGCGGCAAAAAGGAAAAGAATGACAATGATACCGCACAGAATAGACCAAAACGTCGTATCTAGGTTAATTAACCCGAAGTTAACGAATTCCGTTGCTTCTTGTGGTGTTCCTCGCTGATTCAGGTTAACAAGGTGGTGACCAATATATTCTGCATTTGTGTGTTCGTTAGCCATAGTTCTCTCTATCTAAAAATTCACTCTAATCTCATCCTTCAGTTAATCTTTCTTAGGGAAGAAATTAACATATAACCAAGGGACTTGTGACACCACTACAATCCCCACTAAGAACGCGAAATAATTCGGTTCTCCAATTATTTTAATACTCACAAAAAAGAGCGCTAAAATAATAAATTTATTGAAAAAAACGCCGATCCAAAAAAAAACCTTACTAAAGCGGATAAGAGCCATATTTGTTGCTAAAAAAACAGACGGTATCAACATTGAGATACCCGAAGCAAACAGAGAGACCGCCGCAACACCATCAAACAGAGCCCACGTTACTAACGTCAACAGCGTTAAAACAATGAGTTGCGCAATTACTATCCTTAGAATCATTCGATCTTCGCCTTTAAATTCATGCCGAGGATTATAGTCTATCGCACGACCAAGGTCAATTCTATTCGTAGTGCCCTTGTAGTGTTTATTGCCTATCGCTTAATTTTCAATAAAATACCATCTAATTCTTCAAGCGAGCCATAACGAATGATGACTTCACCCTTTCCTGCTTTTTTTGCTTTTATTTCTGTGCTCGCCCCTAAAAATTCACTAAGATCACGCTCTAAATTTAAAACATCCGGATCTTTTTTGGCAACTTTCTGAACAGGCTTACCTTTACCGCTATCTTTTAATAGCGTCTTCACTAAATGCTCTGTTTCACGAACCGTTAAATTACCATCGAGCACTTTCTTGGAAACAGCCACCTGCTGCTTTTTAGGAAGCGCTAACAATGCTCTTGCATGTCCCATATCTAGGCTCTGCTCTGCAAGTAACTGCTGAACAGCATCATCAAGCTCTAATAATCTTAAAGTATTGGTAATAGACGAGCGAGATTTACCAATCACTTCGCCTGCCTCTTGATGGGTTAGCGTAAATTCTTCAATCAGACGTTTTAGGGCGATTGCGGTTTCAACAGGATTTAAATTTTCACGCTGAATATTCTCAATCAACGCAACAGCTAAGGCCTCTTGGTCGCTCATCTCTTTAAAAATAACAGGAACCGTTTTCAGCGCTGCTAATTGCGAAGCTCTCCAGCGGCGCTCACCTGCTAAAATCTCAAAGTTGCCACCTGCAACTTCACGCACAACAATCGGCTGAATAATGCCTTGAGACTTAATTGAGGTCGCTAAAGCCTCTAGAGCATCTTGATCAAAAAAACGGCGCGGCTGATATTTCCCCGGCACTAATTTTTCAATAGAGACCTCTTTGACGCCATCACGATCTGCTTTCACTGAATCTGTCGCAATTTCTGCCCCTGTTTGGCTGAGTAGCATCTCTAAGCCACGTCCTAATCCTCTTTTTTTCACAACTACCTCTTTTTGCTTCGAGCAATCACTTCACGCGCTAGTTCTATATAGGCGATCGCACCTTTAGATTTACCATCATATACTGTAATTGGAACACCATAACTCGGTGCTTCTGCAAGGCGAACATTTCTAGGTACCATCGCCTCAAACATCTTTTCACCAAAATGTGCTTCCAAGTTTTCAGAAACCTGTACTGCTAATGTATTTCGCCCATCATACATTGTTCGCAATACTCCCATAATATTTAAATCTGGATTTGCCGTCTCTTTAACCGATGAGATTGTATCCATCAAGGCTGATATTCCCTCAAGCGCATAATATTCACACTGCACTGGGATAATAATATCTGTGGCAGCAGCAAGTGAATTGAGCGTTAACATATTTAAAGAAGGCGCACAGTCTAAAATAATGTAATCAAAATTCCCTCTAATAGGCGCTAATGCTTCTTTCAAAGTAAAAATCCCTCTTGGCTCTTGCGCTAAAAGAACCTCAGCCCCTGTTAGCTCACCATTTGCACCAATAAGTCTTAAACCTGCTTTATCGAGATCTAAAATCACCTCGGCAATAGAGGCTTCTCCTAGCAGAAGATCTACAACGCCATATTCAAGCGTATGCTTATCGACACCGATTCCCGTTGTCGCATTTCCTTGCGGATCGAGATCGATTAATAAGACATTAGGGCGCATTTTGCTCTCAGTTAAACTAGAGGCCAGATTTACTGCGGTCGTCGTCTTTCCCACGCCGCCTTTCTGATTTGCAATTGCAATGATCGTTGCCAATGATGGTTCCTACCTTTCTAAATTGAGAATAAAATTATATCAAAAATATTACTTCGATAAGAAGATCAAATGCCGCTCTTCAAAAAGCCCCGGCACTTCTAACTCAATAACTTCTCGATTAGGAAATTGTGAGACACTCTCCCACTCTTCTTCAATGAATTTTCCTTTCATCGCCGCCATGACACCTTGATCATGTACTAAATGCTCTGACCAATTCACCATATCTTCACCGCTCGCAAAAGCTCTAGATAACACCGCATCATAGCCCTTTTCTGGCTGATGATCTTGCACTCTAGAAGTGACAATCTCAACATTGGGCAAACCGATTTCTAGCTTCATCTGCGTAATAAAGCGCGTTCGCTTGATCGCACTATCTAGCAGCGTAAAACGTGCGCTTGGCATCACTATTGATAATAAAGCACCTGGTAAACCAGCGCCAGTGCCCACATCAATAAAATGACCATTTGGAATTCTCTTTTCAAGCTCTGGCGCTAACACCAAGGAATCAAGAAGATGCTTTACTAGCATCTCTTTAGGCTCAGTAATAGCCGTTAAATTATAAGCCTTATTCCAAAGCAGCATCCCCTGTAGGTATTTAGTGAGCTTGTCACAAGCAATATCATCCACCTCAAAAAAGAGCTGATCAATCGCCACTCTTACATCTTCTTTTTGAATACTCATTAATATTATCTCGCTTTCGCGACCTCTTTAGGAAGCGGATAGATTCGTACCACGCTCCCTTTTTCCGTCATTTGATTCTCTTTCATTTCAATCAAGCAATTAGCATAGCTTAATCCACTTAACATTGCTGACCCTTGTAAACCTGTGCTATCTACATGATAAACACCATCTTCATCTTGATAATAGTTGCCACGTAAAAACTCTCGGCGAGGTTGAATACGATCACCTCCAAAATTGATAATGGCATTTAATTGTGGCAGTTTTGGTGATAAGCCCATCAGCTGTTTAATCGCCGGATAAGCCAATAGATAAAATGTCGCATAAGCAGATACAGGATTCCCTGGCAACATAATAATATGACAATTTCCGATTTTCCCCCAGCCAAAAGGCTTTCCTGGCTTAATCGCAAGCTTCCACATGTGAAGCTCACCTAGCTCTATGACGGCCCTTGCAATATAATCTGCCTCACCAACAGATGCGCCGCCACTTAAAATGATTAAATCCTTCTCTTGTGCTTCACTTTTTAGCGCCGATAAGACGGTTTTATAATCATCTTTTAAAATCCCTCCATCGCACGCCTTTGCTAACTTAGATACCCAAGCCAGTAATTGATAACGATTGGCATCATAAATCTGACTCTCCCCAATACTATCCCAAGGCTCCTTTAATTCATTGCCGGTAGAGAAAACCGTAATTTTCAAATCTGTATAAACCTGAATCTTCCAGATCCCTTGTGAAGCTAAGAGCGCAATTGCCGCAGGATCTAACACATGCCCTTTAGAAAAAAGCATAGCGCCTTTTTTAATCTCTTCTGCTTTATAACGGACATTTAAACCCACTGCATTAACCTCTGTTAATGTTAATTTCTCTCCATTAACTTGGGTATTTTCTTGCATTACTACAGATGTAGTATTCTTTGGCGTCTTTGCCCCTGTAAAAATACGCGCAGCTTCACCAACCTTTAAAGAAAAATCAACAGCATCCCCTGCCATAATTCTCTCAACAATGGTAAACTCCAGCAACTGACCAGATGGATCATTAAGGGCATAACCATCCATTGCACTATTATCAAATAGTGGCGTGTCATAATTTGCCATGCAATCCATCGCCAATTGACGATCATAGGCTTCCGGAAGTGTCACAGTCGTAACGGCTCTCTCTA
Organism: Ignatzschineria rhizosphaerae; assembly: GCF_022655595.1. NCBI lineage: Bacteria > Pseudomonadati > Pseudomonadota > Gammaproteobacteria > Cardiobacteriales > Ignatzschineriaceae > Ignatzschineria > Ignatzschineria rhizosphaerae. The sequence continues at coordinate 2,834,056 of NZ_CP093379.1, read as the reverse complement.
ACGTCATTCCTGCTAAGAGCTCTTTCAAAGCCACATCATAATTCTTCATCAATGATCTCCTCTAACCGCTGAATATCTTCCGGATAATTACAATTTAAAAATGCATCTTCATCTGCAAATAATACCGCTTTTGCTTGCAACTTCGCTAATAATGCTCGAATTCTTAAATCTTTTGCTTCAAGTAGTGATTCAATTGCCCTTAAATCTGCCACTTTGCCTTGTAAATAGAGATAATGCCCTCTATCTTGTGTCTCTGGATAGACAACTTTCTCCGCCATCCTCTCAACACCTAATAATGCCACTAAATTATCAGGAATCATCGGTCCATCACAACTGACAACCTGAACGATATCATCATCTGATAGATGTTTTAAGACAGAGGCAATCCCGGCAAGCGGACCATTACCTTGCCATGCTATTTCATCAGGAATAATGGGTAAGTTAAAGATACCATATTGTTCAAGATCATCATTTGCCGAGATATAGAGTTTATCTACTTGAGGCGCAATTTTTTCAATCACATGTGCAATCATCGGTTTACCGGCTAAAGGCAGTAATCCTTTATTGTGATATCCCATACGCCGACCTTCGCCGCCGGCAAGAATAATCCCCACAACCTTACTCACTATCAGGTTCCTGCCATCTTGCTAAGATCTCTTGATCTGATTTTTTTGCCGCAACCCAATAGTTTTCCCCATCTTGTAAGAACTCTTTTTTCCAAAAAGGCGCCTCTGTTTTGAGATAATCCATAATATATTCTGCCGCTAAAAAAGCATGTAGACGATGCTTCGCCGTCACCATTAAAAGGACAATAGGATCATCCGCATAGAACGCTCCAACCCGATGAATCACTCTACAACCAGCAATATCCCACTTCTGCTTTGCTTTCAAAATAATACGAGTGATCTCTTTCTCTGTAACCCCTGGGAAATGCTCAAGCATCATCTTCTCAAGCTGCACTGCTTGATCAAACTCTCGCACCATTCCTTGAAATAACACTAATGCCCCAGCATCGCCTGAAGCTTTTATCAGCGCATCACTCTCTTTTTTTAGATCAAACAATTCTTCTTGAATCACTATATGGACATGCACATTAACCTCCTGTTACAGGTGGTAAGAGTGCAACACGATCCCCTGATACAATCTCTGTTACCGAAAAAGTGATCTCTTCATTCACCACGACTCGAAAGATATTCTCTGGCGCCAAAGCCTGAGCCCATAAAGCGCCTCTTTCACGTAGCATCGTCAGTAAGCTTTCAGTATCTCCAGATTCCCACGCTATCGTCTCTTCACTACATTGAAGCTGATCTTTTAAGTTCCCAAAATAGGTAATAGTAATCACTTGATACTCCTTATCTAGACATAGTCAAATCATGCTTTACGATGTATTTTGCCGCTTTTACGTCTAAAAATACCGCCCTCAAACCCAAAGAACAGCGAAACAACATAAAAGCTAGCTAAGACTAAAATAATCATCGGCCCTGAAGCTATATCATAATGGACAGAGGCAACTAATCCCAAATATGCCCCTAAAACGCCTAGAATAATCGCAATTAAGAGCACCCTTTCCATGCGATTACTCCAAAGCCTTGCACAAATTGCCGGGATCATCATCATTCCAACGGTCATCAGGGTTCCAAGAACTTGAAATGATGCCACTAAGTTCAGTACTACTAAAAACAGAAACAATCCGTAAAAGAATAATCCTGCCTTTGTCTTTAATGCTAAATAGAGGGGATCGACGATATATAATAATAATGGGCGATAAATTAGCGATAAAATCATTAACGTCATCACCAATACACTCCAGACTAAATAGAGCGACGATTCATCAACGGCTAATACTGAGCCAAAGAGAATGTGCAATAGATCCGCCTGCGAGCCCATCTCCATGATCAATACAACCCCAATGGCCAGTGAAAATAGGTAAAGAGCGGCAAAACTGGCATCTTCTTTTAAATTTGTATAATGCGAGATTAAAGATGCCACTATCGCGATCGATACCCCGGCAATTACGCCACCAAAACTCATGGCATAGATATTAAATCCGAAAAAGAGAAAAGCAATTGCAATCCCTGGCAATACGCCGTGACTTAGTGCATCTCCCACAAGGCTCATTCGATTAAGCAAAAGAAAAACACCGACTAATCCTGATGATACAGCGATCATCATCGAAGCGACTAATGCTCTTTTTAAAAAGGGCAACATGATAAATGGATCAATAAAAAGAGAATAAAGTAGTTCTAACATCAATCAATCCTCACACCACGCATCACTTTCCCACCCTAACGACACAGACTCTGCTCGCAGCAAATTATCTCCGGTGACCACCTCTTGGCTCTTACCAAAAGCGATCTTATCTCTTGCTAAAATAAGCGTGTTTGAGAAATATTGACAGGCTAGTCCTAAATCATGAAGCACTACAATGACAGTTTTTCCTTCTGATTCCCAGCGTTTAATCAATTCACAGAGCTCTTTTGTTGTTCTTACATCCATCGCATTAAAAGGCTCATCGAGTAGAATTAAATCAGCACCTTCGACCACAATTCTAGCAAAGAGCGCTTTTTGAAACTGCCCACCTGAAAGTGAATCAATACTACGATCACCAAATCCTTCCAAGCCCACAAAATGAAGCGCCTCCTCAACCTCATCTGCAATCTCTTGAGTCAAGCGACCAAAGAGTCCCATCTTGTGGTAAGCTCCTGCACTAACCAACTCAAAGAGCGTTAAAGGAAGGTCCCTGCGAATCTCTGAAATCTGCGAAAGATAGCTAACCTTTAAGGTTTCCGCCTTCTCAATTACCCCTTCAGAATAAGGTACTAGCCCCATAATCGCTTTTAAAAGCGTACTTTTCCCAGCCCCATTAGGACCAACAATAGCTGTGCTTTTGCCCACAGGAAACCCTACCGATAGATGATGAACCACCGGATGCGCCTTATAACTGACTGTTAAATTTGAAATTTCTAATGCATTCATCAAAGCTTCCTTACGCTTAAGAACTTCAAGACACCATCGCTTCATCTGATCATCTATCAATTAAATACTTAAAACCAGTGATCAATAACCGATAATCGTTTTTCAACAATGAAGCCAATAAAGTATCAATAATGCGTTATTCTAACGGATTATAATAACGCAAAATGAGAGGCAAAGCGTGGTAATCGTTATATATTCAGACAAATAGCTAGAGACTTTCTCCAATCACGCTCGAAACAAAGAGAACTTCATGCGATAATAAGCTACCAATAAATATCGATAACGATCTTAGAATCAGGCAAATGATAGCCATTTTCTGTCACTTATTGACACATATTATCGTCGGGGAATTAAAGAGTTTATGAGCAATCCTAAAAAAATCACGGTAAATTTCAAAAGTGCCGCCCAACTAGCGGAATATTATCTCCCCTTTTTTAAAGATGGAGGTTTTTTCTTTACCACGGATTATGCTTTTAAACTTCATGATGAGATTGTTTTAAAACTCACCCTACCAGATGGTGATCAAACCCCAATTGAAGTCAACGGTACTATCGCATTTATTAACCCTAGAGCCAAAGAAGAGATTTTACAGATCTGTGATATTCAAGGTTCAGGCGTAGCACTCACAACGCCTCCAAGCTACCTTATGACACGTATTAATGCACTTTTAAGAATGCATAATGCGACACAAACAACGGCTTCATAAAACCACTCTTACCGCACCTCTATAGGTTTTAACTTAGACAATATAATAGAAAATTTTATGACTACACCAACCTTTATCGATTCCCATTGCCATCTTGATATGTTAGATCTTGGCAACTATGACAATCGAATTGAAAACCTTTTAGAAGTTATTAAACAAAATAATATCGAACACATGCTTTGTGTTAGCGTGGATCTCGATCGTTGGCATGATATGGCAGAGCTTGTCAAAGATTATAACCATATCTCCCTCTCTGTTGGCGTTCATCCGGGTGCAGTTCCAGCAAATATTCCAGCAAGCCATGATAACTTTGCCGAAATGTTGCAAAACCCTAAAGTAATTGCCATTGGGGAAACAGGATTAGATTATCACTACTCAATAGAGCATAAAATCGCACAACAATCCTCTTTTATCACCCAAATTGATATTGCCAAAAAACACCAAAAACCATTAATTATCCATACAAGGGATGCGCGCCAAGATACAATCAATATCCTCACTCATGAAAATGCTAGAGATATTGGCGGTATTTTGCACTGTTTTACAGAAGATTGGGAAATGGCTAAAAAGGGATTAGATCTAGGTTTCTATATCTCCTTTAGTGGCATTATTACTTTTAAAAATGCCGCTGAATTACGAGAAGTAGTAGCAAAAATGCCGATCGATCGGATGTTAATTGAAACAGATGCTCCCTATTTAACACCTGTACCATATCGAGGGAAAGCAAATCACCCAGGGCTTGTTCCCTTTGTGGCAAAAACTATTAGCGAAGTGAAAAATATTCCTATAGAAGAAGTGGCCCGTATCACTTCCCAAAATTTCCGCGAATTATTTAAAGATAATCTCACTATTTCCGCATAAACTCTTGAGGTTCATATGACACAACCATCTATTGCTAAAATCGCCGTATTTGGCGACATTATGATCGACAGCTATTGGATCGGATCGACTAATCGCATCTCTCCTGAATCTCCTGTTCCTGTTGTGAATATCAATCACACTGAAAATAGGCTTGGCGGCGCGGCAAACGTTGCACTCAACATTAGTAAAATGGAGTGTCCTGTCACACTTTCTGGCTTAGTAGGGGTAGATCAACACGCCAATGAATTAGCATCCCTTTGCCAAAGTAATCATATCCAGACCGATTTTGTCACTGAAAATGGTTTTGCAACCATTATGAAGCTACGAGTCATTAGCCGCCAGCAACATATTGTCCGCTGCGATTTTGAGGAAGCCCCAAACTTAAAGCCGGCGCTTCTTTCCAAAATTACCGATTCGCTCAAAAAAATTATTGATCAAAATGATCTTATCGTTCTTTCTGATTACAACAAAGGCTTCCTCTCAGATCCTCAAGCACTCATTCAATATGCTAGGTCTCAAGGGAAATTTGTGATTATTGATCCGAAAGGCGATGATTTTAGCAAATACCGCGGCGCTTCTTTAATTACGCCTAATACGAGTGAGTTTGAAGGTGTCGTTGGTAAATGCCAAGATGAAGCAACCCTCTTTGCTAAAGCGGAAAAACTCCGTAAAGAGCTTGATTTAGATGCATTACTGATTACACGTAGTGAGAAAGGAATGACGCTTTTTGAGAAAGATAAAGAGCCTGTGACTTTCTCGGCAAAAGCGCAAGATGTCTTTGACGTTACTGGGGCAGGAGATACGGTTATTGCCATGCTTGCGACTCAAATTGCTAAAGGAACTCCCTTGCCACAAGCTTGTAAAATTGCCAATGTGGCAGCTTCCATTGTCGTTGGCAAAATGGGCGCATCTTATGTCACGCAAGAAGAGCTAGATTATGCGCTTGGACAATCAGATCGCCCACATAACCTCGTACTCTCTAAAGAAGCGCTACTTCATGAAGTGAAACGCGCAAAAATGAATAATGAGACCGTTGTCATGACAAATGGCTGCTTTGATATTCTCCATAGAGGTCATGTAAAATATTTAGAAGAAGCAAGTAAGCTTGGGCATCACTTAATTGTTGCGCTAAATTCTGATGCTTCTGTTAAACGCATCAAAGGCGAAACTCGCCCTATTATGGATGAAACAAGCCGGGCAACCGTCTTAGCTTCGCTTTCATCTGTAGCATGGGTCACACTCTTTGACGAAGAGACCCCAGAATCATTAATTCGCGCGGTACTACCTGATGTATTAGTTAAAGGAAGTGATTATAGCGTTGAACAGATTGCAGGTGCTGATGCGGTTATCAATAATGGTGGGAAAGTTGAATTAATCGATTTTGTAGATGGCTACTCAACGAGTAAAGCGATCGAAAAAATTATCTCCTCTAGCAAGTAAATTCGCGAAAATATAAGATATCTTTTTAAAGGATCTCTTATGAAGCATAAAAGTAGGTATGATCTTAGTACCTACTTTAAAAAATTAAAAAGTAACATTTTCATATACCGCTACAAAATAAATACATAAATGTAATTTTCATGTCATAATCAACACCTAAATGTAATTAACAATTGTAGCCTCTCGTAGATAAGGACTTTTAAAAGATGGATGAAAATAAACGCAAAGCCCTCCAAGCTGCACTTGGGCAGATCGATCGCCAATTTGGTAAAGGCTCAGTGATGCGTCTTGGCGACCAACAAACGCCAAACAATATTATTCCTGTTTCTACAGGCTCAATTGGCTTAGATATCGCGCTGGGTATTGGCGGTCTTCCTCGTGGCCGTATTGTCGAGATCTTTGGCCCTGAATCATCAGGCAAAACAACTCTCACACTACATGTGATTGCTGAAGCGCAAAAAGCAGGCGGAACAGCTGCTTTTATTGATGCTGAGCACGCATTAGACCCAGGTTATGCTGCAAAATTAGGAGTGGATGTTGAAAATCTCTATATTGCACAACCCGATAATGGTGAGCAAGCTCTTGAAATTACAGATACTCTCGTTCGCTCTGGGGCCGTTGATATTATCGTCGTTGACTCCGTTGCCGCATTAACCCCAAAAGCTGAAATTGAAGGGGAAATGGGGGATTCGCACATGGGCTTACAAGCCCGCCTTATGAGCCAGGCGCTTCGTAAACTTACTGCTAATATTCAAAAATCTAACACATTGGTTATTTTCATTAACCAAATTCGTATGAAAATTGGCGTCATGTTTGGGAACCCTGAAACAACAACAGGTGGTAACGCCCTTAAATTCTACTCATCTGTACGTTTAGATATTCGTAGAACAGGCGCTGTGAAGAAAGGGGATGAAGTCATTGGTGCAGATACCCGTGTTCGCGTGGTAAAAAATAAAGTATCTCCTCCTTTTAGAGAAGCTAAATTTGAGATCATGTATGGCGCAGGCATTGATACTTTAGGGGAAGTTTTAGACCTTGGAGTAGATGCCGGAATCGTTGATAAAGCGGGTGCATGGTATAGCTATGGAGATACTCGCTTAGGTCAAGGTAAAGAGAACTCTAAACAGTATCTTCGTGAAAATGTCGCAACAGCTCAAGAGATCGAACAGCGCGTTCGTGAGCACTTCATCACAACGCCAGCACCTTTAGCCGGTGCTGAAGAGGGTGACAGCGATGATGGTGATCTTTTATCATAAAAGCATTTCATTGATCGATATAAACAGATAGTTTCACTTCATTTAATAGCTCCTAATATTAGGGGCTATTTTACTTTTAGGACTTCTACTTTAAACTAAGAAGGATTCCAATCACTCCCCCTATTTATTAATAAGGTTTATTCATGACGCAATCGCCGAGCACACAGTTTTACCCCGCAACGACTATTGAAGTAAATGCTCATCAAGATGGTCAGCGCCTTGATAATTTTTTAATGGCACAATTTAGAGAGCTCCCTAAGGGACGAATTTACCAGATGATTAGAAAAGGGGAAGTGCGCATTAATAAAGGAAGATCAAAACCCACCTCCCGTTTAACAGAAGGGGATATCGTAAGATTACCGCCGGTTAAAGTAGAGATTAAAGAAGAGATTCATATCCCAGAAGCGGCATGGAATAGACTGAGAGAATCTATCATCTTTGAAAATGAACAATTTATCATCATTGATAAGCCTTCTGGCCTTGCGGTACATGCGGGCTCTGAGATCCCTTTTGGTATTATTGAGACTCTCAAAGCTTTTGGAAATCACGATTTTTATGAGTTAGCGCAGCGTCTTGATCGAGATACTAGCGGCTTACTCTTAATTGCTAAAAGTGGAAAAGTACTTAGAGAACTACAAAATAGTGAGCTAGAGCGTCAATATACATTAATTGTCTCTGGTAATTGGGTGCAAAGCTTCCCTGAGAAAACAACCATTATATTAGATCCTCTTGATACAGAAAATCGTGTTAATGGGGAGAGATATGTGATCATTTCCCCCACAGGGAAAAGCGCTGAAACACATTTTACGCTGCTAGAAAATGGCGCAAAGGCGTCCCTATTACAAGCCATTTTAAAAACGGGAAGAACTCATCAAATTCGTGTGCATAGCGCTGCAAATGGCTACCCCTTACTTGGTGATAGAATCTATCATACTGAAGATTCTTCCGGCGTTAACCGACTTTGTCTTCACGCAACACAATTAAGCTTCACTCTTTTTGGAGAATCATTCTTATTTAATAACCCTCTACCTCAACCACTCCTTCAGTTTTTCAAACAGTTAAATGCTTAAGGAAATCACCCAAGCTTCACAAAACATAATATTAACGGCGAAATTTATCACAATATCATGTAAAATGTCCCTATTTAATTTACTCTCAAAAGGTCATTGTTAGTCGTTATGGTACCAAAAGCTGAAATCTTTGAATTACCAATCCGCGTCTATTACGAGGATACCGATGCTGGTGGCATTGTGTATCATTCAACCTATCTCAATTTTATGGAGCGAGCTCGAACAGAGTGGTTGCTAGCAAAAGGCATCAATCTCAATACTCATGCACAGACCCATCTTGAAATGTTTGTGGTTCGCAAGCTTGATATTGAATACCGCCAGCCAGCTCATCTTTGTGATGATTTGGTTATACAATCAAGAATTATTGAACGCAGTAGAACGCGGGCTATTTTTGAACAAAATATCTTACGAGGTGATGAAGTATTAACACGTGGAAACGTAGAAATCGTCACTCTAGACGTCAATACTAGACGTCCTAAACCTCTTCCCAATTTCTTTTAAATCAGGAGCTCTGAGATGTCCTCTGACTTACAATTTTGGCACCTTATTTTAAGTGCTAGTTTTCCCGTTAAAATCATTATGCTCATCTTAGCGATCATGCTAATTGTGGCAATTTTCTTAATCTGGAAAAAATATATCTCCATTAAGCTCGCAAAATATCGTATTAACCAGTTTGAAAGACTCTTTTGGTCGGGTGCTGATATTAATCAACTCGCCACTGAAGCTACCAAAAAAGGGAAAAACTGCTCAGATTTAGAGAAAGTCTTTCTCTCAGGATTTCAAGAATTTAGCCGTTTGAGAAGTTATGCTAATTATGACCCTGAATTTATTGTTTCAAGTGTAAAAAGTGCCATGTTTGCAGAAACTCAGCGTGAAGAAACGAGTATTCAAAAATTCCTCTCATGGCTGGCAACGATTGGTTCTGTTGCACCTTATATTGGTCTTTTAGGAACCGTGATCGGCGTTATGAACTCATTTAGCGCACTAGGGACTGTCAAACAAGTGACGCTTTCTCAAGTAGCACCAGGAATCTCTGAGGCACTTATTGCAACGGCAATCGGTCTTCTTGCTGCGATTCCGGCAGTTATGGCTTATAACAAATTTAGCAATGATATCAATACAATGATGACCCGTTACGATAGCTTTATTGATGAGTTTGCCAATATCCTAGCACGCCAATATGTGCAACTGACTCAAAAAAACATACAAGCTACCGCATAAATATCAGCGATTATAGATGGAATCAATAATATGAGACGACGTAAACGCGCCAATAAACTCAACTCGGACATGAACATAGTTCCTTATGTTGATGTCATGTTCGTTCTTTTAACGATCTTTATGGTGACAGCAACTACCATCTCTGTCGGAATTGATGTTGAACCTCCTCAAATGGATAGCAGCCAAGCGGTTGCTATCGAAGGTGATGAGATGATGGTTATTTCAGTAGATGCCTCAGGAAGCTTCTTCTTTAACCTTGCAGATAATCCTAATATCGCACTCCCTGAAGATGAGATTTTACGACAAGCAAGCACACTTTTTTCCGAGAATGAACAGATGCAAGCACTCGTTAAAGGGGATCAAAAAGCACCTTATGGCAAGATCATTGATGCGATGAGCTTATTGCAACGTGTTACCCAGAAAAATGTACAACTTATGACAATCCCGTTTGAAGAGTAATCTTCGTGGGGTCATCTTACTTTCTCTTGAAACAGAGGAATGCATAAATCATGAAACGTGAGACACAAGATAGATGGATTAATATCAGTAGCGGCCTTTTAACCGCACTTGTTATTATCGGTATTGGCTACTTCTCCTTTACTTCTTATCAAAAAATTCAACAAGCCGCACTCAATGAGAATGCGGCAAAAATTAGCGATGAAAATAAAATCGCGAAATCTGAACGCATTGATACCAAAGAAGTTGAAAATGAACTCAACCGTCTTGCTGAAGAAAAACGTCTAGAAGAAGCACGTATCGCCGCGGAGAAAGCGGCCCGAGAAAAAGCTGCGAGAGAAAAAGCAGAAGCTGAGCGTAAAGCTGCTGAAAAAGCAGCGCAAGAGAAGCTTGTACGAGAAAAGGCTGAGCAAGAGCGAATTATAGCAGAGCAAAAAGCTGCAGAGAAACAGGAAGCTGAGAAAGTTGCAGCAGAAAAAGCGGCGGCAGAAAAAAGAGCTCAAGAGAAACTTGCACAAGAAAAAATTGAACAAGAACGTATTGCTACCGAGAAAAAACAAGCAGAAGAGAAAGCCACACAAGAAAAAGCAGAGGCTGAACGCAAAGCTGCTGAGAAAAAAGCCGCTGAACAAAAAGCAGCAGAAGAGAAGCTAGCACAAGAAAAGTCTGAGAAAGAGCGTTTAGAAAAAGAGAGGATTGAAAAAGAACGTCTTGCTGCTGAAAAAAAGGAAGCTGATCGTAAAGCGGCTGAAGCAAAAAAAACCGAGGAAGAATCGCGAATTGCAGCCGCTCTAAATAGTGAATATTTCTCCCAAGTACACGCTTATCTTTATGCTTTATGGATTACCCCACCAGGAAGTTATGGCTTAAGCACCACGATTCAATTTAAAGTCAAAGAAGATGGCACAATCATTGGTATGCCTATCATCATCAAGGAGAGTGGCAATGAAGAATTTGATAATAGTGTCTTTGTAGCAATTATGAGTGCAGAAAAAGTGCCGATGCCAAGCGATCCTGTTGTTAGAAAATATCTCGCCAAAGAAGGTTTTGAAATTACCTATAGACCTACTAATTAATATCCCTATTAATCAGTAATTATTATAGTAATAATCGATTTTTAAAAAGACTCCACTATAATTGTCATAAATTTAATAACCTCTTGTACTCTTTAAGAAATTCTTAAGGTCAGTATTAGATAATTACCAGTACACCGTTTGAAAACTTTAAAAGGAAATAAGATGATTAAAGTATGGGATTTCCCAACTCGTGCTTTCCACTGGATTTTAGTAATTGCAATGGCGATTTGTGTTTATACATCCTACAATTTATCTGAAAGATTTAATATCCCCTTCTCAACATCAGATATGTCAGCATTACAGCTTCATCAATATGCCGGAACATTAATTTTATCGCTCTTAATATTTCGGATTATCTGGGGAATTGTCGGCGCGACAACCGCTCGCTTTACCAATTTTATTAAAGGCCCTTCCCAGATTATTGATTATCTTAAAGCATCCAAAACCTCAACCGAAGGTCATAACCCTTTAGGGGCATTGATGGTTATCGCACTCATCTTAATCCTACTCGTTCAAGTTATTACAGGCTTATTTTTAGAAGATAACTCTTGGGCTTGGGGGAATGCTCCGCTAGCAGATAAAATATCAGGCACTACTCGGGGTATTATGGCCTCTCTACACACCAATGGAAGAGCGGTTTTATTATGGCTAATTGGTATTCATATTGCCGCAGTCTTTATCTACATCATGGTAAAACGCCAAAATCTTATTAAAGCGATGATTACCGGCAAAAGAAGCCAGCAAAATGCCCATACTAAAGAAGCAAAATCTATTCAAAATGACCATCCGTTATTAGGAATGCTCATCATGGCTGCTATTATTGCCGCTACTTTTTACTATCTTTTTTAATAGAGGAAATCTATTTTGATGAAAGCGCCAAAAAGCCTTTTCTTAAGCTCTATTAGCCAAAGACTCTGTTATGCAATATTTTTGTTAATCCCATTAACAGGAGCCCTATATTGGGCGCTTCAGTAAAGTAAATCGCATAGCGATTTTAAAAACTCACAAAAAACCCGTTTGTAATGAACTGCACCCCAAAAGTTGGACACAACTTTGGGGTGTTTTTATATGGCTAAATATTCTTTTGATTTTAAATTACAAGTAATTCAGTTTTATCTTGATAATCATGGTTATCAAGCGACTGCTCGCTACTTTAATGTAGAATGCACAACTGTCCGTAAGTGGGTGAAAGCTTATCAGTATCATGGGGCTGAAGGTATAAAACCCAGAACTTCTAAACTTAACTATACGGCTGAATTTAAGCTACATGTTGTAACTTACATGACATTAAATAACCTTTCTATCCGAGAGACTGCTGCATATTTTAATATTCCTGCATTTACTTCTGTATTAGAATGGAAATCTCTCTTTAAAATGGGTGGTTTAGATGCGCTTAAACCACGCCAGAAAGGTCGACCTAATACCCAAAAAGCCAGATAATAGAACAGAGCAGGAAAAGCTGATTGATGAATTAACCGCTGAGCTTCTCTATCTCCGCGCGGAGAATGATGTCTTAAAAAAGTATCAAGAGTTGGAAGAGAGGGAGGAACAGCGAAGGCTCAAACTGAAACAATCGAGGAGTTAAAAGAGAAGCATCCTTTAACACTCCTACTTAAAGTGACCCATCTTGCGAGAAGTAGTTATTATCATCGAAAGTCACTCTTCTCTGCTGATCCGGAAAGTGATCTTAAAGCGAAAATATTGTCAATTTATCATGAGAACAAGGGGCGTTATGGCTATCGCAGAATTACAGCAATACTAAGGCGAGAGTTCATCATTAACCATAAGAAAGTCCAGAGGCTAATGAAACAGTTGAACCTAAAATCTTTGATTCGTCCAAAGAAATATCGTTCTTATAAAGGCCAGATTGGAAGAGTTGCTAAGAATCTTTTACAACGTCAATTTACAGCAAGCAAGCCTAACCAAAAATGAGTAACAGATGTTACAGAGTTCAAAGTCAATGGGGAGAAACTCTATTTATCTCCGATTCTAGATCTCTATAATCAAGAAGTTATTAGTTATAAAATTACAAAAAGACCAAAATATGAATTAGTCGAACGGATGTTGGAGAAAGCCTTAACATACTTACAAAGTAGTAAGAGAGGTCGAGAAAAGCTGATCCTTCATTCAGATCAAGGTTGGCAATATCAAATGGCTCAGTATCAACAAAACCTAAAGAAAAACAATATTAAACAGAGTATGTCCCGTAAAGGTAATTGCTATGATAATGCTGTCATAGAGAACTTTTTTGGGATACTAAAATCAGAATTTTTTTACACACAACGGTTTAAATCAGTAGATCATCTTCAAACAGAGCTACACAAATATATTGATTATTACAATCACAAACGAATTAAGCTTAAATTAAAAGGACTAAGTCCAATAGAATATCGAACTCAGTCCTTGTCTTTATAATTTTAAACTGTCCAACTTTATGGGGTCACTTCATTAATCGCTGGGGGTTTTTGCTTTATAGTCGATTCGGTTTAAGAAAAACTACCTTAAAAGTAAAATAGGACAGAGTATGAATCAAATCAGCTTGCACGCTGCCGGATAGAACGATTCTTACGCTTCTCACAACCAAAGTACAGGCAATCTGACTCCATGACCTTTAAGACAATAAACGCGCCTTTAAAGCATTGGTATCGACAAGTAGTGTTTTCTCCACATAAGATAAAACGCCGCCATATTCCTTTATTAAAAAACGATCTAATGTATCTAAATAACTTGCATCAACATAACGGACCTTTTGAAAAACCTTTGCTAACTCATCTGTCATTTTAGGATCACTATTATGCTTTACCCGATGATTAGCAAACAACTCATGTAATGATTCGGCGTATTGATTCGATTGAAGGTAGTTATCCATAATATCATCATAATGCACCCCTAATGCCGACAAGATAAGGTAACTCATCACTCCCGTTCGATCCTTTCCGGCACTACAATGATAAATGACTCGTTCGTTATCCAATAGAGCATCAAAAACTGTTTTAAACTGCATCTGTCCATGGGTTGGAAACTCTTGATACATCTTAATAAAAAGCGCATCAATATCCTCTGTTTTTAACGATCCTAGAGCTTGGACTTGATCATCACTAAAGAAATTCCCAACGCCAATTGGTTTAGGTTGATAAGTAATTGAATCTAGCGCTAGTAGAATATCTTCTCCGTGCTTTTCTCCATCTGTACGAAAATCAACAACAACATCTGGTGCAAGCGTTGCGAGATTATCTAAATCCTTAGAAGTCGCAAAATCCAATAACGCACTACGATAAACATGCCCTTCTTTCACCACAGCATTATCTTGCGTTTTTAGACCGGCAAGATCTCGAAAGTTGACAATTTTTTCAAAAAAAATAGTTTTACTCATCCTGTAGAAATCCCCTAACTACATTCAATTCAAGATTCTATCGTATCATGATTTGAATATTTCATATCAAAAGCCCACAAGTCTCAAAAAACATTGTCTCATTTTCGCTCACCTGTTGCTTTTTTAAATCGACTTGTGTAATATTCTACTTCTACTAAGCAACACACTCAATGCCTGGGTGGCGAAATTGGTAGACGCAGCAGACTTAAAATCTGCCGACCCTTTTACGGTCGTGCCGGTTCGATTCCGGCCCTAGGCACCATTACAAAGTCTTAAAGCCCGCTATTTAGCGGGCTTTTTGCTATCTATAAAAGCTCTTGGCGAAAAAAATGGCGAAAACGCTTCCCCTTTTATAACCGCTGATAACTGTACTTCACCCAAAAATAGCACAATTATTATGCACTTTTAAAAGAATCTCCACGGCTCACTACGGTGAGCTTTTTTATTGCCTCGATAAAACAGTTGTTGCGATAATCGCAATAACTAAAAGCAGTTATGGTCATTACCCCCACAACTGGATTCAACTATGGGCATTATCACCACAGTTGAGAATAGATCCAATAGCAGTCTACTTGCGCCGTCACCTCGCCGCCCTCGCCGATGGTTTGTACCCTGTTTTTCCAAGCTCCAATCATATCGCTAGAAGCGCCGATACTGGCTGTTCCTTGCTTTTATCCTTTACGAGCTATTACAAGTATTACATTTTGCTTTTTTAGGTCTTTTTAGGCACTTTTAGAAGTTGATTCATTTTATTAAAAGTAAGATTGATTGATAAATTAATGAACAGATATAGGTATATATCTCTATATATTAAAAGCGGTGGGGCAGTGTCGGAAAGGCGTGATTTCTGTTACCTAAAAAATAAACCATGTGTAATGATACTGATTGCAACGTGTTTAAGAGATTCTATATTTGTGATTTATTTGTGATTTGATGTGATTAGGTAACGTGTCTAAATGATGATTATTGAATACTAATAAACACTTACACATCAATAACTTATCATTAAAGTGTAACTTTAATCACATCGAATCACGCATATAGTGTTACCGATTTAAGCCGATAGTATCAATGCTTTTGAAAGACTCACTAATAAATCACGCTCTTGCGACGACCACCCTATATATCTTCTTTTTTAGAATATTCTCTAAATACGAAAGCTTTCACGCCTAAATCATCGTTCAAATCTTCTAATTCACTAAAGATCGGTAGCATTTCATTGTTGTAGAACGTCTCCAAATACTCTTCTGGCTTCCCAAACCCACCAGCATTCTCTGGTGCGATACCCATGAATATAGGCGGTACACGGTGAATTGCGTTAATATCCCGATCTGTCGCTCTTTTGATGAGATTAAATTCATCTTTTGCACCAATATCTGCAATTGGTATCAGCTGCACACTCTCTTTATTACCTTCAGGCATATTAATCAGCAGATTTTTAAAGTTTCCATCACCTTTTGATTGGCTTAATGTTGTTTTAATATCATCAAAAAGATCATCACTAATCTTGCCATTAACTGACAAAATAAACCCTGCATGTGAGCCATTTTTATAATAGCGAATGCGAAAGGCCGTTGCATTTTGATTCAAGCTTACAGATGGCAAAGCTGAGAGGTAATCAGGCTTACCGTAGATCGTTTGCGATGGATCATAGTTCTTTTGAATCAGTACATCAGGAAAATACATCGGTTCATTAAGCTCTGCAGGATTCACCAAATATGCCCCACCTTGCTTACCTACTCGCATATAAAAGGAAGGTAGATGAGAAAGCGATAAGACGTTTCCTAATCGAGCTTTGTTAATTGCTAAATAAGCATGGCCAAAGATCATATAATCATAGAAGAACTTCTTAAACTCAGACTTTCTTAAATATGAATTAGATTCAAAATAAGAGGTAGCAAAGCGAGTCTTAAAGTTTAAGCTCGTTTCATGAAGCGCAGCACCCATACTTGCAAGATGAAGCTTCCAATAATTGTATGGTTGTCTGTAATAAAGCTCATGACCACCATCCCATTGAAAACCTAACATCTCATAGATATTTTGCTCTGTGACTTCTTCATTAATACCAAATGTAATGATTTGGCCTTCATCTTCTTTACGTTTATTTGTCATTATAAAACGCCTCCACGTCCTTCTTGTTGGTGAGTTTCACCTGTAATATCTTCATAAAATCCAATTCCATACATCGTTGACCAACCATAGTCGCCATGCGCATTTGCCTGTGACCTTGATGTTTCAATAACGACTGAATCAGCTCTTGTTGTTGCGAGCGATATCGCCATAAAGCACTCAAAAAGATCAGTCCAATCAATCGGGAATTTCACTCTGTTTTGTCTAAATAGCCCTTGCATTTGAGTTACCAATAAATATTTAAGCTGAGATGTTCCCTGCTTCCCTGTCGTGTTATGGAAAAATGCTTTCACTAATGGATAGACTGCAGCACCAATTGCAGTTGTATCGATACCGATATGTACAACATTAAAACGCTCTGTCAGCTTCTCTATCTCTTTTGCTTGCTCTTCAAATTTGTTGCCAAAGAAATTGTACTTTTCGAGTACTCGATAGAATGGGTATTCAGGTGTTGGTAACGCAATCACCACAACGGCACTCGCATCTTTTTTAAGTGCTGGATCATATCCAAGAATGACAGGACGATCTTCATACGGCCTCTTTAAGTGCTCGTTATAATCGAACCACTCACTAAATGCCGGCACCATGTTTCGCATGATTGTTGCAGCATCAAAGAGTGAATTACTCTTTTTAAGCCACTCAGCCATATACAAGAAATGATAGTTATCAGGGAATAACTGTTTAAGCTGATCAATATCAATAAGCTCATTACCACCGGCAACGGCATCTTCAACCGTGATAGTTTTACGATAAGTATGATCATCACAGAGAATCCCTTTTTGTGTCTGTTTCTTCGTAAATTTAACACCAGCTTTATTACTTTCTGTAATCCCTTTCCAGGCATTATGAGATGGATGCGATGCCATACTTGGTGTGGAGCTCATCACAATGGTGTATTGCTTTAGCGTTGCACATGCTTTCACTACTTCAGTGAGCAAATCAAAGTTGAGCATCCATGCGTACTCATCAACTGTTACATCCCCAGAATATCCCTGTGCCGTCGCAAAGTTTGTCGCTAAGAAATAAATCTTTGCACCATTAGGCAATTCAATATCTTCAACACCCGATAATTCAATACCAGTGTGTTCTTTCACGAATCGCTTAATATAATCACGAGCTTGGAAAGCTTGCTTCTGTGACGCTGAGATATAAATCTGATCATGCTTTAAGTTCACTGCACGTACTAAACAGCGCCCTATCGCCAATGACCAAGTAAGGCCTGTTTGACGGCCTTTCAACAGCATTGAGATTTTGTGCTTTGCAGATTCTTTTAAAAAATCTTTCTGATACTTGAATCCTGCCCCTTCCCAAGCCTCATTAATAATTTCCGCAAACTCTTCTGGCGAAATATTTTTAGCAGTTCTTTTCTTTTTCTTCTTACCACCGCCGGCATCTTCATCTTTAGGAAAGAAGAGATCCTGTAAATGCCTTTTAAGCTGATCTAACTCTTTATAGTCAGCATTGCTCTTATTCTCTTTATAAATGAGCATCAAATAACGTGTTTCAACACCATTTTGTAAGCGTTGAAATGTCGTTGCACTATCCCATTTTCGATTAGTTTTCCACGCTGAAACCGTGCTCACAGGTCTTTCCAACCTTGTTGCAATATCGGTTAAAGTCCAGCCCGCAAAGTAAAGAATCCTTGCCTGATCTTCTTCTGGAATAGTTAAAGGGGGGAGAGTTATTTGAGCCATGACACCTGTGTTAATCAGCTATTTATCAGGCTCTTAGTGTCGTTCTTCTAATTAAATAGCGCGAGTTATCGCCCCTTGTATTATTTCGTCTAATTTTCTTTGAAATCAAGCTATCCATGAGAGATTCAAGAGATTTTCATAGCAAATAATGTAAGGCGTAACAGCTCGCATAAAAAAGTGGTCTTAGCGATGATGAAGTCCTTTAACGAACAACCAGATCTTAGTGCGCAAAATTAATATTTATTTGGAGAAAGAACTCATGAGTGAAGCAATTCGACATGGACTTAAAAAAACCGGATGGTTTCGAGTCGCCGTGTCAGGTGAAACTGTTGATGGAAGAGTCATCACAGCACAAGAAATCATTGAAATGGCAGAAACATATGACCCTGAAGTATATGGCGCACGCATCAACTTAGATCATATTCGCGGTTGGTATATTGATTCAGAATTTAAAATGTATGGTGATGTCTTTAGTGTTAAATCCGAAGAAATTACTCTTTTCGGAGAAAAACGCCAAGCTTTATATGTCCAACTTGGTGTTTCTCAGGATTTAGTAGCTATCAATAAGAAAGGGCAAAAAATCTACTCATCAATTGAAATGAATCGAAATTTTGCTGGCAAAGGAAAAGCCTACCTTGTAGGTCTTGCTTGTACTGATAATCCTGCAAGCTTAGGAACTGACGTTCTACAATTTTCTGCCCTATTCGTGTTGAAACATTAAAACCGATCCACACGAAGCTGATTTCTCATTTAGTGAAGATGAAGAAACCACAGAAGAGAAAAAATTCTCTATTAAAAGATTTGTGGCGGATCTCTTTAAAGAGAAGGCATCCGAAACTTTCAATCAAGAGGATCTCGAAGGAGCATTTTCAGAGATTGCAAAAGTATTTGATGAGCGAGAAGAATCTTTAAATTCTAAGTTTAAAACTCAGCAAACAGCATTTGAAGAACTTCGCACTGAGTTCAACACACTCAAGGAAAAGCTCTCAAAAGAGCCGGCAAAAACCCAAACATTTACCCCTGTCGTGCAGTTAGAGAATCCTAACAGTGACGGCTTCGGCAAAACAGAATATTAGGAGCACAACACATGAGAGTTTTTATTAAATTCAACCGCCGAATCTGGCATCTCAGCATTCTTTAAGAGTCAAGCAGAGCATAACAATGTCTCTTTTGAGTTTGTTGCTGAAGGAAATGCCTTTTCAGTTATTCCAAGCGTTGAACATCGCTGGATTACCGGATTACAAGATGCATCTCCGTTTCTTAAGCGTATCACAATGTCAACTTGTGATGAAATGATCGTGAATGACCTCAATTATGAAGCTGGCGGTATTGTTTCAGGTCGTACTGATACAACTAAAAATGATCGAAAAACAAAAGAAATGGGCACAGTCAAAGGGGTGAAATATGAATGTGTCGTGATCGATCACGATACGCATATTAAATTCAGCGATCTCAATCGTTGGTCTACTACAGATCGCAATAAATTTTTAGATCGTATCAATGAGCGCCGACGCACGTCAAAAATGAACGATATCGTCATGATCGGTTGGCATGGTATTAAAGCCGCTGATGAGACTGATCCAACAAAGAATCCTCTAGGTGAGGATGTAGCTATCGGCTGGCTTCAGCATGTACGTACAAATAAACCTACGAATGTATTGAAAGATGCAATTACGATCGGAAAAAGCGGTGACTACGCAAACCTTGATGCATTAGTCATTGGTCTTAAAGCTCAAATCCCGATGTATAAACGTAAAGATCTCGTTGTTTTGGCTTCTAGTGATTTAGTTGATGCGAGAAGCATGGGCTTAGCTGAAACAGCTGATGTCAGTGAAACAGCAGGAAAAAAAGTAGGCTTAGCAGCAACTTATCTATCCAATGGAGATGAAGTCTTAACCCCTGATTACTTCCCTGAAAAAACAGTGATTGTCACAAACCTCGCAAACTTGCATCACTTAACAAAAAAAGGCAGTACTAATATTCACCCAAACGTAAATAGCGCTCGCTCACAGTTAGAACTTTTCAACCAAGCGCTTGAAACATACGCCATCGGTGATTATGAGCAAATCATTATCGCTGAAAACGTCACTGTTGCGGTTCCTTTGGATGAAGCAAACGGAGGTGAATAATGCCCCATCGCATTAAAAAAATGCGAGAAGCGATTGCAGCACAAACCAGTGCTGCAGTAGCTGAAACGCAGAGCACAAATCCGATTCTCGCAGAACTTGAAGGGAATCTCCGTGGTGACATTCTAGAAATGAAAAGCATGGAATCAATGCAACACAGACACTTTGCGAAGAAATATAAAGTACCAAAATACATGCATTATGTTTCAGGGATTGTTGCTCAAGATGTTGCAGTTAATGATCCCATCACTCGCATGATGCTCGTCTGGTCTGCTGATGCAATGCTCATTGATGAGTTTATACAGATTGCAAGATACATGGTGAAGTTTGATATTCCAATGCCTGAAGGATTTAAGGTGTCGGTTCAGACATTTATCACTGATTCAGCAAAAACAATGACAGCACATGATGGTAATGACCAATTTAAAGCAATTACAGCAACCCAAGCTGAAGAGATTTACCAAATCATTGCAAGCATTGAAGCGCCAGAACAACAACCGAATGATCAGTCTTATGCAAAGTTCTTAAGAGAACTAGGTAAAAAAGTAGAAGCACTGAAGTCAAAGGCAAGCTTCCAGCGAGCGAAGGAATACTACGAAAAAGCGCTCGAACTTGATCAAAAGGTTGGTGCTAAGAATGACTTAGAGCGTGTTAACAAGCAATTAAATGATTCTGAAAAAGTACCTAAATAATTTTTATGGCACCGCGCCTCCAAGGGGGCTTGCGTGATAAAGCGTTGATGGTTCATACACTTTAGATACGCATCTACCCCCTTACCTAATTTTATAAGTGAGTGAGATATGAGTGGTTTAACAGCAATAACAGAGAGTAAAAAAGTTGGAGAAGTGAATTACATCAGCTTCTGGCCGTCTATTACTGTTGCTGAATTACACAAAGATTATCGCCTTTACTCAGCAATTACGGATGAGCAAAGCTTAAAAGCTTTAGAAATAGCGTACATCACGGTTACTGATGCTTTAGATGAATATGCAGAAGCCAAAGAGCGTGAAGGTATTGCAAAACTCGAAGAGTTACCGAGTGAACGTGAGCGTTCACGTCAAGTCAGACTATTTAAAGAAGCGGTCTATTCACTTGCAAAGCAGAAGATTAACGAAGAGTACATTGATGTTGATCTTGCAAGAAAGCCAGGGCAAGACGTTAAAGCAGCAACTAATGATTCAACGCTCACACTAAATGCCAATTACAACATGGCAATCCGCAGATTCTTAGGCCAGTCAGCCTCTCTTGTGGCGTTAGTGTAATGACAATTGTTAATCGCACTATTGAAGCAAATGGCTTTGAAACACTTGATGGATGCTTATATCGCAATGAGATTAGCACAGCGTTATTAGAAGCAGTACTTACGCATGAAAAAAACCGGCATCTAGCAACACTGCCAACAACATTGCCAGTGAGAACTAAGATTTATGTACCTCATAACAGAGTACAAAAAAAGGAGATAAAGCAGCTATGGGATTAAATTTGGATAAATACCAGGAAGCACGATTCCAAGCTTTCACAGATGAAGTTATTCGTATTGAAGGCGGCCATGTTAATGACCCTGATGATCCAGGGGGCGAAACAAACTACGGCATTGCCAAACGCTTAGCAGAAGCTCATGGCTATAAAGGAAGAATGATCGATCTTACCAAAGCTGAGGCGAAAGAGATTTACCGCAAGGCGTTTTGGAATGATTCACTTGCTTCAAACATCATGAATGATGCTGCTTTTAATATCTATCTGCTCTCAATTCATTCTGGCCATAAGCAAACAACGCTAATTCTACAACGTGCGGTTGGTGTAACAGATGATGGGGTGATTGGTGCTAATACGTTAAATGCGATCTCAAACGCTTCTGAAGCATTACTCATTGAAGCGCTCTGTTACAGAACATTAGATTTTTACGTCATTATCTCCCCTAAAACTCAATACAAGTATATCCAAGGGTGGCGCAATCGCTTATTAGCAAGTCGCCGTATCAACTGGAAGGAGCGTATCAATGAATATGAAAGATTACTTTAGAGCCATTTTAATGACATTCGCATTGGCAACCGTTGCGATCGTCGTCTCAGCTTGTAGCAATCCTCGTCCAGATATCAATTACGGCGAAAAAGCAGAATCAGGCTATTGCGAAAGCTACGAGATGAAAGAGATCTTACCGAGTGACAGCAATGATGAGCGACTTAAAAAGCTTCGTGAAAACACTTATTTTCAAGGAGTTTGTTCATGAAAGTAAATGTATTGGAGTGCTTAAAGAATAGTAATGAGCGCATTGATAGCAATAAAACTCTGGCCTTTTTTGGTGCGATTATCGGGGCTATCGTTCTCATTATCTTAGCAATCAAAGGACATCCTGGCATTGAATGGCTCTTTGGAACATTCCTTTTAGCTACATTGGGGCAATTACCTAGTAAGGGATTGAACGAATTAGGCAGATTGAAGGTTGAAAGATCAAACCCTCAAACCTTTAGGTTAGAAGGCAATATTACGGATCAACAAAAAGAAGAGATTCGTAAGCATGTCCATGATTCATATCCCAATAAACCCACCAATATGAGTAAACCCCGTGAAGAATATTAAGCAGCTTCTAGGTTTTGTTTTAAGTGCCCTGTCATTCGTCTTCTATCTTCTTTTGCAACGAGAGCAATCCAAACGTGAATCTGTCGAAAAAGAGCTGGAAGCAAGCAAAATGCAAAACAGTGCAGCTAAGGAAACACTAAAAGCAATTGAGGTGAAAAAAGATGTGGAAAATCGCAATAAGCGTGACCCTCGCGATACTGATGAGCGCTTGCACGACAAAGGTTATCTACGAGACAAACCCTGATCTATGCCTGCTTTTCGATATCCATTACGTATCTGAAAAGGATACTGAAGAAACGAAACTGCAGGAAGAAAACTATAACGATTTATATAAAAGAGTATGCAATGACACAAGTAGCACAAACAACAAACGCAGTAATTGATAAACGAATGCTAAAAGTGGTAATTGGCATTTTAACATTCGTGATTGGGGTTCTTGTTACGATCGGCTCGGCACATCTTACTAGTCAATCAGGACAAATCGGCTCATTAACGGCAGCAGTCAATGAGTCAGTGATTCAACAACGTGAAATTTTCGTAAAGATTGAAAACGTGGATCGACATTTGATGCGATCAGATCAATCAACGCAAGCACTGGAACGGCGCATGAATAGCTTAGAAATCAAGGTTGAGCGCATTGATGAAAAAGTGAGTACAAAATGATTAATGGACTTAAAAAGCTAGTTGAGAAATATGTAAAAGACCCAGCATCTGTCGAGATCTGGATAGATGAAGGTAGCGTTGAACAGGAATATTTTTCTCTTTATCTCAAAGAATTAGTTGTCATTAATCTAACAAACATGATCAAGCCCTACCCTTCTGTATTAGGTGCGATTCGTGTTTGGTACGAAGAGAACAATGGTGGCTTAACAGAGGATGAACTTAAAAAAGGTATGAATTTTGATGTTGAAGTCATCAAAGAAAATGATGCTTTTATGCAAGTACGCCTCAAAGTCAGAAACCGCTACATCATGAAAGATGATGAAGGAATGATAGATGCAATTCACTGTCCATGATCAAGAGTTAAATGATGAACTCTCTGCTCTTATGCGAAATGTAAAACCTAGTGCCAGAAGAAAAATGGCAAAGGTTATTGCGATGAGAATTCGTGGAAACCGAGCTGGCCAGATTAAAAAGAATGTTGATCCAGACTTCAACAAGTTTGCCCCAAGAAGGCCGCAGAAGAACAAAAATGCACCAAAAGGGCTGATGTTTAAAAAGCTTAGTAGAAAAGCCAAGCGCTTAATGTTTATTGAAAATAGTGCAGAAGAAGCAATGGTCGGTTTTCGGGGTAAAAATATTCACATATTAGAAACCCACCAGGAAGGGGGAGAAGCAACAGTTAACAAACTCGGTTTAAAAGTGAGATACCCCGAGCGCAGGTTATTAGGAATCGGTAAAACTGAAAGAATCATCGTAAGAGACGAAATTACCAAAGCTCTTGCAGATAAAACTAGTTTGGAGTCATAAGCATGTTACCAACAGATGTGGAAAGAAGATTATCGGAGCTGATACAAGTTCAAGAAATCATTGGAATTAAACGTGAGAACGGCCAGATTCTTGTGCAAGCTTCGATGGGCGGTGATCACAAATCACCATGGATGCCCTATTCTCTTCCATTTATGGGGAATACAGCGATCTTTGCTTATCCAAAGATTGGCATGGGTGGTCTTGTTGTTAGCGAGTCTGGTGAGAATGAAGTTAATCGCTTTCTATGCCTCTATGACATCGCGAATATCTTCGGGGGGCTTGGTGAAACAGATTTTAAAATCCTTTTTCATAATGGTGACTCAATTCATCATGCCGGCAATAACTTACAAATAAATGTGAGCAATGAAACAGTTATTAATTCACAAGCTAAAACAGTAGTGAACTCACAAGAGATCATTACAAACAGCGACAGAATCACGCTTAATGCAAGCTCACAAGCAATCATTAAGTCACCGATTATTAACTTGAATGGCAATGTCTTTATCAGTGGTGGATTATCTGCCGGCGGTGGAATGGGCAGATCATCATTACAAGCAGTATTTAATTACCCAGTCGTTTTCAACAATACGGCAAGGTTTAACGCACCCGCTTACAGCGTTGAAATGATTGTAAACGGCATCCCACTCACAACCCACAAACATGACACGCCAGAAGGCATGTCAGATGTAATGGAGTAAACATGATCGATAGAAATACAGGTTTACCCATTTCTGAGAATGAACACATCATTCAATCACTCTTAGATATTGCGACAACAGCGATAGGTACAAGAGTGATGAGAAGAGATTACGGCACGATCTTAGTACCCAAGATCGATGCCCCAATGAATGCCGAATATCGAATGCTTTTAATGAGCTCATTGATGATGGCATTTACACAATATGAACCACGCATTGAGATACGCAGAATCAACTTGAAAATTGATATGCCTGGGCATCCGAAAATTGAGATCGAAGCAGTCAAAAAAGAGACGAATGACACATTTACTTTTGAGAGGGAGATTAAATAATGCAATTTAAAGCCAGTCAATATCTTGTTGATCTTCCTGAACCTACTGTTTTTAAAGTCATTGATTTTGAGAAAGAGCTCGAAGAGATCACTGCTAATTTTGTGAGTAGACATCCGAGCTATCAAGAGATCGTGCTTGAGAGTGATCCGCTTAAAAAAGCATTCGAGTCCTGGGCTTATGATCGCATCAATATGAAGAATGCATATAACGAAGATTTAAAGCAATCGATGCTCAAATATGCAACGCACAATAATCTTGATGTATTAGCCGCAAACCTGCTGATCTATCGCCGAGTGTTAGTGCCGGCAGATGACACAACGAACCCGCCAAGGCCTGCGGTGCTTGAAGATGATGAGAGCTTACGTTTTCGGGCACAAACTGCAGACCGACTAGCACAAGTAGCAGGTCCCAAATCGGGATATGAGCGTTTAGCGATTGAAGCAAGTGAAGAAGTCAAAGAGTCGTTTGTGATGTTACCAACACCCGTGCCGGGAGAAGTGCATCTTTATATTCGTTCTAGAAAAGGAAATGGCCAAGCGAATAAGACACTGATTAAACAGGTTAATGACTTCATCACACCAGATGATAAAAGGCCGCTTAATGACAAGCTTATTGTGAGAAGTGGCAAGATTCACGAAGTAACCATTGAACTCATTGCGACTTATTACAACGGCTATTTTGAAGAGTCAGTGAATAAAGCAGTGAAAGAAGCGCTGCTAAAACTGAATGATCGATTGAGCTTTGGCGATCCGCTTACTTACAACTTAATTCATGCAACTGCACGAGTCCCTGGTATTCAGAATATTGAAATTACAATGCCAAAAAGTGATGTGATGCCAGAACCTTTTGCCTACATCGTCATTAAAGATGTCGTTGTTACAAGAAAAGCGGAGGAATCGTAATGCCGAATAACATTCAGCAACAATCGTTATTGCCGCGGACATCAACACAGTTTGAGATCGATCTTGAACAGACCGGCTTTTTTGCGAATCGTCCGCCGGAAGATTTCAAGTTTCAGTGGATCTGGAACCCATGGTTTTGTCCGGTTGATCTGCTTCCTTGGCTAGCTTGGTCACTCGACGTTGATGAATTTAATCACGACTGGCCAATACAAAGAAAACGAGAAGTGATTGCTGCAGCACCGTTAATCAATCGAAAGAAAGGCACGATTGAATCGATGCGAAGAGTCATAAGAGCAGCAGGACTTGGAGAGATGACATTTGTCGAAAACTCAGGGCATTGGGCGGAATATGATGTGACTTTTGAGAACCATTTCACGATTGATCAATACAACAATGCCGTCAATCTTCTCTATTACACAAGTTCAGCACGTAACAAGCTCAGAATAGTGAAGTATGAGCAGACTTTACTTTATAACAACAAAGCGCTGTATAACGGCGAGTACTTATACGGGAGTTTATAGATGATTGAAACAGCAAGAAAAGAAGATCTCTTCTTAGATAAAAAGCTGATCATTCCAGAAAATAAGCTTGATGCTATCCGCATTATGGCTCGATTACATCCTGTTGTGGGTGATCAGCCAACTCATGAAAAGGATCAGCCTAATACCAATAATCCGATCTTGGATCTTGCTTGTACGATTGCAAATATCCATGAGATGGGAATCGGGGTTCATGCTGATTTAAGAAAAATACAAAATGAACTACCCGAGTATTACTTTGGGAAAGGCTTTATGTCAGGAATTTCAAGCCTTAAGGGCAATGGGATTCTCGCAGTATTTGGTCAATGGCGTGATGCTTCCGGTAAATATGCCATTAAGCAGTTCTATTATACAGACAAAGAGATCAGTTATCGTAATGCGCTTGATGCAAAAACATGGAGCGGCTGGATTGATATCCTTACAAGTAATAGCTCCCTTGATTACAACAAAATTTTGAATGTGCCAATTACATCAACGCTCAGCGATGATAAGA
Source organism: Ignatzschineria rhizosphaerae (assembly GCF_022655595.1). Taxonomy (NCBI): domain Bacteria; kingdom Pseudomonadati; phylum Pseudomonadota; class Gammaproteobacteria; order Cardiobacteriales; family Ignatzschineriaceae; genus Ignatzschineria; species Ignatzschineria rhizosphaerae. The sequence goes on along the minus strand of NZ_CP093379.1, from coordinate 2,806,657 downwards.
CGAAGATTGCATCGATCTTTGCAGTCAATAATGTGAATCGTGCGGCTGTAAATGCACAGAAGACAGCGAATACTGCGAATGCTAATGCAGTTGATGCGATGAATGAAGCATTGAAGAAAATGGATCTTTATTCTTTTGGGCTTGGCTCTATTACTAATGCCCCACCATTATCTGTTGAATATGATGCAAGTCAGAGAATTGCTAACGGGTTTTATAGAGTTGCAGGAGGGGCGACAGGATTCCCTAGCTGGAAGTCATCTGGTGATTCTTTAGTGACCGCGGGGTGGGGCGGAACTTATTGGTCATCACTTCATTTAAGTACCGATAATCGTTTAGCAATGATCAGTTCTAAGAATGGAGTAATTTCTGAGTGGGCTGAGTTTTACTCAACATCTAATACGAAATCTATTAAGGGTTTTTTAAGAGCTAATGGGAAACTCATTCCTTTAACTGAAGATCAGTTAACAAGTTCGTTAGGCGATTATAGAGATAGAGCCGCATCTATTTATGTCGTTAATCAACTTAATCGTGATGTTGTCATCGCTCAGAAAACTGCAAATACAGCTAATGCCAATGCAGTTGAGGCTATGAATGTAGCACAGAAAAAAGTGCTTCCCGAAGATGTTGCTTCAGAATATTTGAAAACTAAAGGAAGCTATCTATTTACAGGATCAGCGGATGATCTTGAAGTAGGGTCTATTGGTCTATACGGCGCCCATATTTCAACAAATCTAACAACAAACTTACCTTTTTCTGGCTATAACTGGGTTGAAACATCTTTGATTTATAGAGGGGGCGATAGAAGAAAACAGACAGCTATCGCTTATACAGAACCTCGCAGAGCGCTTAGAGTTATGAGTGCTAACGGTGTATATGGTGAGTGGGCTGAAGAATGGACTACTTATAACACTACTAATATAAAAGGTTTTCTTAGAGTTAGTGGAAATTTAATCCCACTCACAACCGATCAGCTTAACTCGGATCTTAAAGTTAACAGATCAGATCTCGTTGCTAGTGCTAAATCAGCATATGACGCAAACATCAACGCATTACTCGGAGTCAGTAAAGCGGAGGATGCACAGAAAACTGCCGACACTGGAGTAGCAAATGCGAAAACTGCACAAGCAAGAGCCGATGCCGCATTCACACGAGTCAAGCCAATTACCGAAGGTGGTCATGGCGCTACGACTGCAGCGCTAGGCCGTAAAAATATGGGGCATGGTGATGCTTCTACGCGAAATGTTGCAGCAAGCATGGGGTCAAATGGTAATACGCTTGTGCCTTTGAGTTTACTGCAGGGGCAGACACTTGGACATAATCAAAAGTGGTATGACGTTACAAAAGAGCGGGAATACGACACTGAGTATGTTAACGACACAGGCAGATTGATTTTTATCATCATTGATACGGCTAATCAAAACGAATTTTTTATAGATGGTGTGAAAGTCGGCTTTCATGCGCAATACGGATTGTACTTACCCATTCCGCCGGGAAGTATTTGTGTCTTAAAAAATGTCCATGGCGGAGTCATTCAATATTGGGGAGAACTCAAATGATCGTAATTAGAGAATTTCGGAAAGGCAATCGCCGATTTGAAAAAGGGGAGCATTACACAGAGAAAGATGCTCAAAAATGGGTTGATGCGGGCTTTGTTGAAGATACCGCTAAAACGGAAATAGCAACGAAAACAGCGAAGAAGGATGCTAAATAATGAGTACAGAATACAACCACGGTGTCAGTCTGCAGATTAATGAGCACGGCTATACCCCAATGCCATTTGTGGCCACATCAACAATTGGGCTTCTTGCAACGGCAGATGATGCTGATATTGAAGCTTTCCCACTTAACCAAGCCGTTTTAGTGACGAATATCCCAGAAGCGATCGGCAAAGCCGGTGCAACTGGAACACTCAAAGAAGCGCTTCAAGACATCTATAAAGAAGCATCAACCGCAATCATCGTGATTCGTGTTGAGGAAGGTGTTGACGAAAAGGGCACGATTGCAAACGTGATGGGCGACATCAAAGATGATAAACGCACAGGCTTAGAGGTTTTTGAGCTTGCACAGCAACAATGCGGTGTTCAGCCTAAAATCTTCATTTGCCCGAAGTATGACACAACGCCAAGCGTTCGCCTGAAGCTTGCGAATATCGCTGAGAAAGCACTCGGCTTTGCTTATGTCTCTTTTGATGAAAGCGCAACGATCTCTGAGGCTTTAAAAGCCCGTGAAGGATTCTCCAGTGCTTATGCTATGCCTGTTTTCAACAATGGATTAGCGTATAACACTGAGCTAAAAGCAGATACTGAGCGCTATTCAGTTGCACAGCTTGCTGGGCTTCGTGCTCGGTTAGATCAAGAAAAAGGATGGCACTGGTCACTCTCAAACAATCTTCTTAAAGAAGTTGTGGGCACGACTAAAGAAGTCACTTTTAAAGCAGTCAATGGTTATGGTACCGGTGCAAATACGTTGAACGAAAAGGGAGTCTCGGTTTTTGTTCGCGATGATGGGGGTATCAAAATTTGGGGTAATAGAACAGCATCTAAGCCTGATTCTTCCCTCTTCTTTGAAGTCTACACACGTACCAATAACTTTTTAGCTGAAGAAGCCGCAGAGTATCTACGACGTTCAATGCAAGATAAACCGCTTACTAAAGCGATTATGGAAGATTTCCGCTTGAATTATAACAACCGTTTATCTGATCACAAACGAGCTGGCCGTATCCTTGGTGGTGAGATTATTCTCCACCCTAAGAAGAACGGTAAGGACGATCTGATGAATGGTAAACCTGCATGGGAACTGAAATTTACCCCTGTTCCACCTGCAGAAAATCCATCTCTTGAAGTCACGCTTACAAGTGATTTCATCAACGAAATTGCGGGAGTATAAACATGAGATTACCTGGCGTATTAAAAAACTTTGAACTCTTTCTCAATGCAGACCCGATCGGGCGCACTGTGGAAGAGGTCACCCTTCCCTCTACGGCCAAAGAGTATGTAGAGATTAAAACAGGTGGCATGACAAGACCGCTCAAGATTCCAGTAGGTTTTGAAGGCTCAATGGAAGTGAAGTTCACCACGAAAGGCATTGATATTCAAACACTCATTCCACAAGGTTGCGGTTTAGGGAATATTCGTCTGCAGTTTAAGGGGGCGATTGAAGACCCAGCAACTTGTGACTTAATTCCATTTACGGCCAACTTTACGGGAAGCCTTGAAAATGATCCTGAATCATTGAAGAAAGGTGATCTATCAGGTGGTGAAGTCACACTTAATGCAATCACAGCAGAATACATCTGGAACAACGAAGTTATCTATGTTGAGCGAGTGCTCGATAACGTCCTCATCGTTAATGGTGTAGACCTCAAAGCAGAAGAAAACGCAGCGCTTGGCTATTAAGCCAGGCATTGCCTAAAGCATTAATTTAATCCATTAATTTATTGAAATATAGGAAAACAGTCATGAGTAAGAAAGAAGAAAAAATCAAAGAAACTATCACTGGCGTAACACTCAAGCTTGATGAACCAGTAATGATCGGCGAGAAGGAATATACCGAGATCACACTCAAAAAACCATACGCCGGCAACATGAAAGGAATCTCAATCACACAGCTACAATCCGGTGATACCCAGCAAGTGATGAACTTCGTCTCTGCAGTTAGTGATTGGCCATTGCAATCAGTTGAGCGTTTAGGGCTTGGTGACTTCAACATGATTAATAACTTAGTGTTGGGGTTTTTATTCCCAAAGAACTTGAACGATTTAGTAAAAGGCTTGCAGGAATCAGGGGCAGAAATTCAGCTTCTAACGACACAAGCGATGTAGGCATCTACGTTGAGGATTTAATCAGAGGAATTGGATTAACATTCCCATTCTTCACTTATCGCGATTTGATCGAGATGTCACTCACAGACCTACTGATCTGGAACTGTGAAGCAATACTCGAAAACGATAGACAACAAACCGCAATGGATGAATCGAAGCAAAAGAAATAGGAGGTAAAGAGTCTGCAGATTCCCGCACTAAGATCGCAGACTCTTTTTTTATATGAGCAATCTACAATTAAAAGTCCAAATAGCGGCCATTGATAAGATCACTGCCCCGCTTCGTGGCATTGCAAAGCAGTCACAGCGCTTAAGCCAAGGTTATAGAGCCGATATGGGACAATATAATAGTGTCTTAAAATCCACAAAAGGCGCTTTAAAAGATGTTCAGGCCGAGCAACAACGACTCGCTAAAATTGGAGCTCCGGTTTCTAATGAATTGATTCAATCAGAAAAAGAGCTACTAAGTCGCATTAATGAAACCAACAAAGCCATTGATATGCGTAATGCAAAAATGGATAAGGAGATGGGATTAGTTAGACGCAGACAAGCCGCAATGGATCGTGGCAAAGAGCAAATGAGTCGTGGCGTAAAAATGACGGGAGCCGCTACCGCAGCAACATATGTGGGCGCACGCTTCATGATGCCAGGCTTCAACTTTGATGAACAAATGAGTAAAGTGCAAGCCTTAACTCGTATGAACGCAGATGATCCTATGCTTGCAAAACTCCGTGAACAAGCAAAAGAATTAGGTGCAACAACGTGGGCCAGTGCAACACAAGCAGCGGATGCACAAGGGTTCTATGCAATGGCCGGCTTTGATCCCCAAGCAATTATGGATGCCCTGCCCTCAACGCTTGATCTTGCGAAAGCAGGTGGTGTTGATGTTGGACGTGCTGCAGATATCGGTTCTAATATTCTCTCTGCTTTTGGATTAGATCCAAGCGAAATGAATAAGGTTTCAGATATTTTAGTGAGCGTATTTACTCGTACTAATACAAGTATTGAGACTCTCGGTGAAACGATGAAATACGTTGCTCCTATTGCCAACAAGCTCAATATCCCGCTAGAAGAAACAGCCGCAATGGCAGGTATTTTAGGAAATATCGGGATTCAAGGCTCACAAGCAGGAACATCCCTGAAAACATTAGCAGTAAACTTAGCGGCTCCGACAGGTCGAGCGGCTAAAGCACTTGATACTTTGAAGATAAAAACTAAAGATGCTGCAGGTAACTTCCGAGGAATGCCTGACATCATTATTGATATGATCAAAGCTACCGAAAAAATGGGAGATGCCCAAAGGCTAGGATACTTAACTGATATTGCCGGTAAAGAGGCAGCCGCTGGATTTGCCGGTTTCATAGATGAAAATGGTTATGATGAATTTATCAAAATAATCGAAGCTGCTTATAACGCTGAAGGAGAAGCCGCAAGAGTTGCTGGCGTAATGTCTGACAACGTTAAAGGTGATTGGGTTGGATTTTTATCCGCTATTGAAGCCGTACAAATAAACGTATCAGAGCTTGAAACTGGCGGTATTCGTTCACTCATTCAGTCCATCACAGAGATGACTCGTAAAATCAGTGACTGGATTAAAGAAAATCCCAAGCTTGCCGGCACTCTCTTTAGAGTAACAGCCGGCATTGTTGCAGTTGTAGGAGGGCTAGGAGCACTATCTATTGCGATGGCTATTTTCAATATGGCTGTTTTAGCGAACCCTATTGTACTTGTGATAGCGGCGATAATCGCCGCCATTGTCGCTCTTGTTTACTATAAAGATCAAATATGGGAGTTCTTCCAGGCGTTCTTTGATGCGCCAGTAACTTATATCCAAAAGGGATTGGAATCTCTTGTTACATTACGCAAAAGAATCAGTGAGTTCTTATCTAAAATCCCGATTATTGGAGGAGTATTAAGCTTTATTTATGAACTCTCTACTGCACCTTTTCTCCTCTTAAAATGGGTGATCGACAAAGTAATCGAGGGTATTAGTTGGATTAGCAATGCTTGGATAATGCCAGCATTTGATATGTCTGGCGCTAATAAGTTTACGGGCTTACTAAGAGGAAGTGTTGACTTCATACTTAATCTTCGTAAAAACATTAGCGATATTCTAAAGAGAATCCCAGTTATAGGAAGTGCTTTAAGCTTTATTTATGAGCTATCTACCGCACCATTTCTACTATTATCCTGGTTAATTGAAAAAGCAATCCAAGGGGTTGAGTGGCTTGGCAATATGTGGGTATCGCCTACTATTGATACGAGTGGGTTTACCAACTTTTTTAATACATCCCGAGGGATACTCGATTTCTTATTAGACTTTCGTAATAGCGTTAGCGATCTGATCTATGAGATTCCATATATCGGACCATTACTTAGTTTCATCTATGATGTTGCAACATTACCGTTTGCTTGGTTAATGCAAGCGATTAAAGAAGTAATCAAGGGCTTTGAATGGATTGGTGACAACTGGAGTACAATTGCTGGTTGGTTTGGCTCTATGTGGGATTTTATACTGAGTGCCACACAACCCGTTGTTGATATGTTTGAATGGGTTCTAGACTTAATTCAGCAGATGATCACCGGAATTAGCGAGCTTTTCTCATTTGAAGCACCTGACTGGATGAAAAAAACGGGCAACGTTGCCGGTAATACTTACGATTACTTTGCAAATAGCTTGAGTTATACCGGTGACTTAATAGGAGAGCAATTGGATGGGGTTTTCGGACGCACACCGAAGCAAAGAACGAATGCAGGAACTGCAGCATTAGTCATTACTCCTGCTAATCCTATTAAGAATATCACTACTACTAATCATCAAGAAGTACACGTTGAGGTTCATGCAACCACTAACGCAAGCCCAGACGTAATTGGGGGCGCTGTTGCACGAGCTATCAAAAGCAAAGCATTTATAGGAGATGAACACTAATGTTACCGCAAATGATTTGGGGCTTCTCGCTGTTTTCGGCAAGTAATGTGCCCTACGCTCAAGTGAGTACTGAGAAAAACTTTAACCACGCATATAATAAACGAATTGGGGCAAGAGATGCACGGCAATATCTTGGTCCAGGTGAAGATAAAATTACCATCACTGGCACATTAGTGCCATTTGTAACAGGTGGCCGTTTAGCACTGCAGACATTTGAGATTCAAGCGGCATCAGGATTAGCATTCCCGTTAATTGAATCGAACGGCACAACGCATGGTTTTTATGTGATTGAGAGCATGACAACATCAGAAACTCATCAAGTCGCCGACGGACGGCCAAAGGTGATTGAGTACACGATCAATTTCAAACGTGAAGGTGATGATAACCTAGATTATTCAAAAATCGCTGTCGGCATGAAAGGTGCATTGGGGCTATAAATGTTAGTAATAAATCAAAATCAACCAAATGTGGCCATCACGATTAATGGGATGCCGTCTATCTTACTCAATAATAATATCAATAGTATCTCTCTGATTGAAAACAGAGGCTTTGATGCCGATACCTTGCAGATTGTGATTAATGATTCTGACGGTTTAATAGAACTCCCAAATCGTGATGCCGAGATCCAGATCGCCATTGGCTTTGGTATCAATCTCATTAATAAAGGCAAGTTCATCGTTGATTCAGTCATGCACTCTGGCCCACCCGATATTATTACTATTGGAGCTCACTCTGCAGACTTTAAGAAAGAGCTCTTAGAGCGTAAAAGCTTACTCTTTGAGAATAAAACGATTCAAGAGATTGTCGAAGCGATTGCCAAAAAACATAAGCTAGAATCCAAGGTTGCTGAGATTTACCAAAAGATCAAAATCAAAGAGAAGTCGCAAGCAAACGAGTCTGATGCGAATCTTCTCACTCGAATTGCTGAAGAGTATGACGCTATTGCGACGATTAAAAATGGAACACTGCTCTTTTTAGAACGGGGTGCCGGTAAAACGGCTTCAGGGGAAAGCCTGGATACGATCACGCACCACCGATCAGATGGAGATCAACATAACTACACAGTTTCTGACCGTGACCAATACACAGGAGTTGAGGTGCGTTTTCTGCTTTCAGACAAAGCCAAACGCCAAACATTAATAGTTGGTGAAGATCGCCGGCCGTTTAAGATTAGAAAGATTTACAACAATGAAAAGGAGGCTAAAACCGCAGCGGATCAACAATTCAAACGTCTAAAGCGCAGCTTAGCAAGTGTGAGCGTTAATCTCGCACGAGGCAATGCAGAACTAAGTGCAGAAAGCCCACTCAAATTGGTGGGCTTCAAGACTGAAATGGATAATCATAACTGGATAGTGACCACTATCACGCATCGAATTGATGCTTCTAATGGGTTTGTGTCTGAGCTTCAGGGAGAGGTTAAAGCATAGGGATATTGCTATAAGAAATTTTATTAATACTTATGATTTTAATTGCAGGTTTCAGAATATAATCAATATGTAATTCCTGTTCCAACAGACCATTAACTAAATATGTGCCTTCTGACGCCTTTTTGTCTCCGTAAGAACAATAATTTGATTCATCAACAGTTTTCTTATGAGCTTTTTCCAAAATATAAGAATAATAACGCTTATCATTAATTTTATTATCCATACATTCACATACTAAAAATTGTCCATTTTCAATATAAGCTGTTAAAATAGCTCTAGAACTGCTAATACCTGAGTATGAAGTACTATAGCTATAGTCAAAAAACACCCAATACCTAGCTTTAGGGCTTACTTCAAAATCATATTCTAAAGGTTTATTAATAATATAATTTGAACGAATAATATTTTCTTGCTCAATATATTTATCTGATAAACTTTTAAAAATTTGCTCTTCTACCTTCATTTCACCATTAGTAGTAATACATATTAAGTGAGATACTTCTTCAATATCAAAAGAAAGTAGATCGCTATCCCCATATTTATCAGCTTTTGGTAAATCTATCTGTTGACTTCCAAACGGAGAAATTGTTATTAGTTCCATAGGAGGCTTCGAGTAGTCCACCAACCTAATTCTTTTCTTATTTTTGGCTAAAACAGCATCTATTGCAAAAACAAAGGCTTGTTTATCTTTCTGATTGTGCAATAAAAATGAATACCCTTCATTAGTATTCATTTTTATAGGTATATATGAAATTTTATCCCCTGACTTCCTAAGGTAGTTTCTGAAAGCTATAGTTGCGGCAACTAGCCCCAGTGATACTCCTGATACTTGAAGCATCATTGATACTATTGATTTATACCCCTCAGTAGTATCGGAAACCAAAAATATAAGAACCAAAATAATCAACAATATACATGGAGCTGTACCTATAATCTTTGTATCAAAATCAAGTCCTAACCACCATTTAAATAGTTTTTTCAGACCACATATTTCATAAAGAAATAAAGAAAGTGCAATAAGTAAAAGTAAACAAAATGGGGCTAATATAACTATTTGAAAATAGGTCATGCTGTTACCTAAAAAGCATTAATTGTAATGCCAGATTTACACAACGAGTTAATACTTCTAACCGGTTTGTGTCGGATTTTCAGTGGAAGGTGAAGAATATATTTCAGAAATAATGTTATCAAAAAAAGGATTTAAAGTGTCATTCAAAAAAGATAGAGAGTCATTATTATATTCATCTATGAAACTATATCTCTCTTCTCTTAAATCCGGTAAAGTTCTAATTCTATTTAATTTATTAATACTTTGGTAAGTTTTATTTGAAAGTTTTTCTTTCATCTTAAACATCTCTTTTTTCAACTCTATATATTCTTGATAATATTTTTCCGCCCCTTTTTTAATCAAAGTATATTGAAAAGATGAAGAAATATTATAAAAATCTATGAGTGTTTCTCTATATCTCTCATAGCAATCATAAGACATTTTTTTAACATCCTCTTTATTTTCCTTAACAAATATTGAATTTTCACCATCAAGCTTGGCTTCAACTATAGATTCTTTTTCTAAAACTGCTAAATAGTAACGATCATGTATACTATCTACTAATAGCTTACATTGATTTTTTATTTTTATTGTATTGATAATAAACTCTTTTTTAATAGCTTCTGATTCTTCACTAATCAAAACATTTTTATTGTAAGCTAACTCTTGTTCTTTTAACTCTCGTGCATAAGCACTTTGTAATTTAATGTTATACGTCTGCCAACCTTGGCTAATGACAACGCCAACCAAAGCAGCTATTGCGGCTCCAAGTCCTACAAAGATCATAGGATAATCCTTAAATATCCCTGGATAACCTTCAATTAAATTCCAAGAGAGCTCTGCATAAAATCCAATAAATATAAGAGAAACTGTTAAAAGAAAACCAACAATTATTTTTTTCCACATACCGTCTTTCCTATAACTCAATCCAACCGCCCATCATAGAACCTAAAATAAACAACTCTGCAGATTTTTGGGTTGCTGTTTCAGGCCCATTTGCGGCATCAAGCATTTGCACACACCCTTCTGATATCTCTTTAATACCATTCATTTTTTTAACTTCTATTAATGCCATTAGGTTCGCATTAAGTCTTTTATTACTATAAAAGCCAGAAACCCAATCCCCACAAGTAGCTAACTTATTAGCTTCTGAACCTTTACCCCATTCTGCCCTTGTCGATTGATGTAAAGTCCCACCATCGTACCACTCTGCCGAAGTAGCAAATGAAGTAGTACCAACAACTAATAAAGCCCCTAATAAAATATTTTTCATCATGCTCTCCTTTAATGATTAACTGGCATCTAACGCATCAAAAATCGCCTTGCTATTTCCCGTAAATCTAGCAATACGATCTATTCTAAAGGTTCGCTCTGCCTCATAATCTAAACAAAACCCTTCAAGGTAATCTTCATCCCTATAGTAGGGATGAACAGCTCTTTCTTGGCTTGAAATAACATTACCTTCTTCATCTTCTCGCTCATAGATAAAAGTAATAATTATTGGGCTATTTCTATGGGATTTAGCGGCAGTTTCAATATTTGGGTCATCAAATATATTAAAATATTTTTTCCTGTCACTATATTTGGACTGTTTCTCTTCTCTTTCATCCACATATTTTAAGGATTCTTGCGCTAGAAGATATGCTTCAGCATCCGTAGTATCCAAAGACTCGTGAGCACGAGATTCTTGACGACTATTCTCAATGGCTTGCAGTAACTTCTGTTTCTCAAGCTTCTTTCTTTTACTACGCCTAACAAAATAATAGATCACTAAGCCCCAAAATATTAAACCTAATATAACGTCCATAGTTCCTCCATATCAGCTAACTTAGCTTAGTCTTATCAATAAAGCATTGATGTTCTACCTTTAATCGTTTTTTGATACCTTTCATAGTGTCTCGATAGACCCAAAATCCAGAAAAAAATATAACAGGAATAAACAATATATTGGCTAATGCCTCAGCCTCATTTGTGGCAGGTATTGACTTCACGTTAATAAGTATAAAACAGCAAATAAAAAAGATTAGCAAAAGCCACCCGATACTATATAACTTCCTTCTTCTCTCCATTTTTTCAGCATGTTGCCTAATAGCTATCTCTTTCAAATATTCTTCTTTTTTTAACTGCTTTTGAACGTCCAAAAAAGTATAAAACAAAGAATTACGATCAATTTCTCCTGAATCATATAAATCCATTTGTTCTATAAAATAGTTCACTATTTTTTTTTAGACTGATCAAAAGTAGGATTATGATTGATAATCTCTTTCTCAGTATATTGCCCCACACCTTCAATTTGACGATTGTTATTTTGTGATACTGGCAATCCTGAGAACTTGCGACAAATATCTAACATCAGTTTTTTAGATTCATCATCACTGTTACGGAAGATTTCTAATAGCAAGCTTTCTTCAGTATTCAAGTTCTTAGAAGAGCTTTCTCCAGTAAGTAGATAATAAATATCCACATTGTTTCTATTAAGATTTAATAAATAATCTAATCCTGGATTCTGTCTTTTATCTGGGTTTTCATCTTCATAACGCCCTTGTGAGACATCGCTAACACCGCCTAAAGCACCAAATTCTTTTTTATTAAGGTTCATTGAAAGACGTGTAAATATAAGTCTTTGATAAAATTCCTTCATATATCTCACAACCCCAAAACAACTTAAAAGTTGACCACCTAACTTTTAGTTGTTAATATTTGAATCATAGTTATACATTTATGCTATGAGTTATTCATCACCACAATTAAGAACTCATAGCCCGAATAATCATTATATAGGGTGCATTTACAATAATCATCTCTATAAGAGGATTTCATAGCCAATGGGAAAGAATGACACAAACGATAAACTCGTGCCTTTTTCCGTCATGATGGAGCCTGAAAAGGTTAATGAGCTTAAAGAGCTTGCCAAAAATGACCATAGAAGCGCATCAGCCCAAGCACGGATTTTTATTGAGAGTGGATTATTAGATGCGAGACGATCGTCGAAATAGATTCAGCTGCAGCAATTGCGGGCAAAAGATATTCGTAAAGTACACGGAAACCGTCAGTGAAAAGAGCCGTATTCGTGTTTATGAATGCCAAAATTGCAATATGAACCTTAAATCTATCGAAGAGATATATCAGACAGCCGAGTTTAAACCACTGCTCTAATTTTTATATCCATCACACATTTTATTGATGTCGATTTTGTCGGCAGGGATTTTTTTAACTTAAAAAAGGAGTAACACCATGATTATAAATATCGCTAACAAACTGATTACCGAGCAAAAAAGGATTGAGCACAGTCCTATGCCCTACATCTCACTCATGACAATTGTTCGCCGTGAGTTCTCCCATCAAGCGTTATTAAAGTTTGAGGGTAATGCTTATAAAGCAAGCCAAAAACTCAATATGAATCGCCGTACATTCATGAGCAATCTTGGAATGTCCGCAGGTGAATGGAAGATGAAAAACATGCCAGATGATGCGGCGTAGGAGCAAATGATGAAACTACTTGAACTCACAGAAAAAAGAAAAGAGATGCAAATAGAAATAAATAACAGATCAACACTCGCAGATATGCCTATTCCTTACGCCTTAGCGGTGAAATGGCTAGAAACAGAACGCGAATATCAGATCCATTTAGCAAATTTAGAAGCGAGCAAGCTTGCGGGAATCATCAAAGAGCAAGCCAATATTATTAAAGACTTACAGAGAGGGATTAGCGCATGAAGAGGCAATAAAAAACCACTTCTTACGAAGTGGCTCAATTCACTGTGTGGCACTGCACGACCAAGTACTGCCACACGCAAACATCAAATTCATTATAAAGGAAGCACCATGCAAAAGCTATTAAACACAATTGATTTCTCTAAGAATATGCGTAAAAACATCTTCTTACTGACTGAATTAACAAACGCGGCAACAGAGTTTTGTACTGTAATTCAAATAAATCGAAAAATCAGGGCTTACCAAAATGAGATTCGGGAGCGAATGAGCTTAAAGCCAAGTTTATTAATTCGATTAGAATTAAGATCTCTTCGCAGTGAGCTTAAAAAGCTACGTCGTGCTGTTTCTAAAAAAACCGTTGAAGTTCTCAATCAAGCCGATTTGAAAAAGGCGGCTTAATATGTCGAATCATAGAAAAATGGATAGTGCTCTCAGAGAGAGCATTATCTCTGTTTTAACGTCCAAATATGGGATGCGCCAATCTGGTGAGAACTTTGCCGGCGGTGTTTGCCCTGATTGTGGGAAAAAGGATTTATGGGCAGTTGGTGATGAACCGTGGTCAATCCAATGCAACCGTATTAATAATTGCGGTTATAAAGGATTGATTCGTGAACTTCACCCTGAGCTATTTAAATCAGTCACTGAACGTGCTGAATCTTTCATGATTCAGGATAACAAGCCTGATCCCAAAGGCATCGCTAAATTCTATTTAAGTGATGAACGTGAATTAAATCCAACTCGTGCCGGCAACTTCACGCAAGAAACCGCTTTTAACAGAAAGACTGGTAAAGGCTCTGCAACAATTCGCTATACCTTCCCTGTTGATAATGGGCAGGAATGCTACTGGGAAAGAATCATTGAAGATATTGGCAGCGCTAAAGCCAACTTCAAATATGGCACAAGCTATTCAAATTATGGTTGGGTGCCACCCGAATTTAATCAGCGTAGTGGTGATGTTTGGATTGTTGAGGGAATCTTTGATGCGTTAGCACTGCAAGAGCACGGCATTCGTGCTATTTCTGCAATGTCTTGTCACAACTTCCCTGCAAAGACTATTCAAGCATTAAATCTTGATCTACTCACCACGATTGTGATTGCACTTGATAGTAATAAAGCAGGATATGAAGCAATCCCCAAAATGATTGCTCGTGTTGAAGAACTAGGATTTATCAATATCCAAGTGGCTCTCACACGCTCAAAAATGGATTGGAATGATTGCCATATCCAGGATAAATTATCCCGTGAAGATATCGAGCTCTATTACTACAATGGTGACCTTTTCACTGCCACAAGCGCCTACAATAAAGCGCTGTTAATGTGGAAGCGCAATTTATGGCAATCCTTCATTGTTGAGCATGATTACAAAACTTACTGGGCTGAAGTTAAAAACGCTTCTGGCCTCCAAGACAAAGAAGACGAGGAAGAAGATAAAGAGCCTGAGCTTTCACTCACACAGATCGGCACATGCTTAATTGATTTTCTTTATGTTGAGCGCTCAATCGCAACAGATGAAACTCGCTTCTATCTTGATATCCAAAACTCCCGTGGTAATGCCAAAGGCATCTTTAGTGGTAAACATTTTAAATCTCCCAATGAATTTGGTAGCCGAATCATCGATACATTACCAGGGGCAAACTTCTCTGGTAAAGCTCATCAAATTGAAAAGCTTTATGAACTTAAAGCACCTTACATAAAAACGGTACATACAATTGATTATGTAGGATATTGCCCAGAAGCTAAGGGATACGTTTATCCACAATTCGCGGTAAAAGATGGCGAAATCCATTTACCGAATAAAGAGGATTATTACTCTTTCAAAAACTATCACATCAAAAACACATTCACGCCTGGAAGCTTTAATCCATCAACAAATATTAAGCCGGTGCAATGGCTTGATGACTATATCACTGCTTTTGGCGATCGAGGCCTTATTGTCCTAGCGTACTTCTTTGGCTCACTCTTTGCGACTCAAATACGCCACGAACTTGGCTACTTCCCTTTTCTAGAATTTACTGGGGAAGCAGGATCAGGGAAAACAGCAGTACTCGAATTTATGTGGAAGCTGATGGGGCGTGATAACTACGAAGGGATCAACCCCACGACATCGACACCTGCAGGACGTTATCGCACACTGAATCAATTCTCAAATATGCCAACTTCGTACATCGAGGGGCAATCAGAATCGAAAGATGCAAAGAAAGGAAAGGACGACTGGCTTTACGAATCAAAAACACAGTTTAACGGTCGTTCAGTGAGAACAAAGGGGAAAAATAACAACGGTAATGATACTGACGAATCCCCATTCTACGGGTCGATTGTTGTCTCGCAAAACGTGAAGATCGACGCAGATGAAGCGACACTTACTCGCTTTATCTACCTGCACATGACAAGCGACCATCATACGCCAGCAGGAAAAAGAGCCTCAGAGAAATTAATGCGATTAGAGATAGATGATGTCTCTTCTTTTCTTCTGCAGACGATTCTACAAGAGAAATCGATCTTGAAAATCATCTTCGATAAATACGAAGAAATCAAAGACATCTTTATTGATAGTGACCGTGTTGTGCATTCCCGTATTCGTGATGTTCATAAGCTCTTACTCGCTATTTTGGAAGCACTCACAGAAACCTACAACATTGATTATAAAAACAGAGATAAGGCAGCCAAACTCATTATGCGAATTGCTGAAGATCGCCAAAAAGACCTAGATCACGATCCAGAGCCAGTGCAAGAGTTTTGGTATCTACTTGAGGACTTACAACGCGATGAAGATCCAATGCGTCAAAACTCACTAATTAATCACTCAAACAACAAAGAATTTGAGCTCGCTATTAACTTGAACCACATCGCAACAATGGCACGAGACCGCAATCTACCGCCAATAGATGTCACGCTCTTACGCAAGCTCTTACCAAAAACAAAAACCTTTGAATTTATCGAAAACAAAACAGTTAAATCAAGCATAAACGGCAAAACTACACGCTGTTATGTCTTTAAATGGAATGGGAAGTGGAAATGATGGAAGACAAACAATTTATAGAATTTTTCCGGCAAATGATCCGAGAAGAGATGGCAGCTAAAAATGATGGCCCAAAATTATTATCAACCGCTGCAGTCGCAGAGAAGCTTGACGTTTCAGTGGACTACCTCACCAAAGAGATCATGCATCTTAAAAGTTTCCCAAAACCTGTTCGATTTAAAAATAGGGGATTCTTAAAGTTTTATGAACATGAGATTGATGAATTTATTTTAGGGCTTAGAAAGGAGGCTTAGGGTGAAATATTTTATTTTTGGGATCATTTTTGTACTGGTGCTTATTTACGTTTTTTATCGGGGATGGGTTGTAGCTCACATGACGGTGGCTCATGAATGCAAAACACTTGGGAAATTTTATGTAGGAAAAGAGATTTTTGAGTGCGTAAAGATTAGTGAGGGGAAGGATGATGAGTAATCAAGAAAAGCCACTAAAAAAGATGATTATTGATGCTTTGCAGAGAGGTGATCTCGATATCAAAGACATGCCGATGCATGAGCTTGAGTGGCTTAAAAGAAGAGTATCCGAAGAGATAGATCAGCAAAGAGGAAGCGAAAAGGTTTTATTAATTGGGGTAGGTGGAACTCATTTATTTGACAAGCATTTTTTAGAAAAAGACGAAAAGCTAGCCCGTGAATATGCCTTGAAGCGAGCTAAAGAGCAGTTTGCTGAAGGCCGCCAAATTGAAGTTGTGATGAGTTATCACAAAGTCTGGAAGTCAGAGCTTAAAGAGTATTTATCAATGAGAGGTCAATATGAGTAAGAGAGTTGAAATTGATGTGATTGATGATAGATGTATTTACATTAATGATTACAGAATTGCTGGCAGTAAGCCCTATGTTTCTGAGAATCTCAAATCAACAAATTATATTACCACCACAGATAGAATTTTAGATCAGCTAGATTTTGAAGATATAGAAAAATACATTCTCAAGAAAAGAGGCCTTCAGTGAACCAAAATGATGATCTTTTCGGCTGGCCAAACAACTATGATCAAGAAGATGAACCTATTATTCTAGATTGGAAATACTTCAAAGAACTACTTCTAGGTCTGTTGGCCATCTTTGGACTTTGTGCCGGAATTATATTACTTTTCGTATTATTCCATTTGATACGTTAAAACGGCGACTGTAACGTTATTGGACTAACGTTACAGCCAATCAACAGGTATAAGCTGTTAACTCATTGCACATACATGCAAGACCGACTCTCGCGAGAGAATAAGACTATAACAAAGGTTAACATGAAGAATAAAGCAATAAAATTAGACATAAAAGAAGAAATTCGTTGTCAGGCTTGTAATAAGAAACTAGGGATGGGAATATATCGACTGGTAGAAATTAAATGCCCTCGTTGTAAAACGATTTGTTCCTTTAGTAAATGATTTTTCATGAAAGCCAACGAGCTTCTAATCAGAGTACCTTGAGTGCCAGTTTTAGAGGTTCGTATGACTAAATTTGTAAAAGCTCCACTCCCTTTTCAAGGACAAAAGCGCAACTGGCTTAGATACGTTAATAATTTAGATTTTAGTAACAAGGTAGTCATTGATCTATTCGGTGGCAGCGGTCTGCTTTCGCATGAGATTAAGCGCAACAACCCAAGTGCGAAAGTGATCTGGAATGACTTTGATAATTATCAAGCACGATTAGAAATGATCGAAGAGTCTGAAGAACTACGGAAAAATCTTATTAAATATCCCAAGAGTAATCAAAAAGCGGATTTAGAAACTAAAACGCAGATCATTCAATTGATCGATCAACATTTAGAAAAATATCAACGTGCTGATTGGATCACGATATCAAGTTGGATTTTATTTAGTGGCAATTACGCACATGATTATCATGATCTTATCAAGCGAACATTCTATGTACGAGTAACACGAACCCCCCTCAATTCGATTAATTACTTACAAGATGTGGAGCGAGTACAATGTGATTTTAGAGTGTTATTAGAAGAATATAAAGATCATGATGATGTTATCTATATCTGTGATCCACCATACATTATGACGGATCAGACGGGATATAAGTCTAAGAAGAATAAACACTTTAAATTAAAAGATACGCTTCAACTTATCGAGGCTTTAAGATTTAAAAAAGCGCTTTTCTTTTCAAGTACAAAATCGGAGACAGATGACTTGTTAGAGCTTTACTTTGACAGCGATAAGATTGAGCGTATCGAATATGAAGCAAGTACAGGCTCAAACAGGCGATATACGGAACTTCTTTATATAATATAACCAAAGAGTAAAAGAGCTGTAAAAACAGCTCTTTTTTAATATCCAGGGGCTTATCTTAGTTGATTAAGCCTATATATCTAGCGTATGAATAACCTTCTGTAACAATTACAAATTGTGGTTCATTGTTGAAATATACAATCGCTGCTTCGTCAAAACCTCCGATGTTTTCAAGGCAATCTCTATCAAGTAATAAATTATTAGTAAAATCTTGATAAGCTGATTTATCGGTAAAATAAAGCGATCTGATTGATGTAATGCTCTCTAAATTATAATTATTTTTATCGCACTCTTTAATGTACTCTTTAAGGTTTTCCGCTTTGCTTAAGTGTGCAAATTTTACATTTTCAAGCTTTACTATTTCTTTGATTACTCTCATTTTTGCTGTCTCCGTGACGTTTTTTAAATATAGTCACACTATAGCCCGAACTACGTGCTAAGCAAGTTTGTAGTGATCAAAGAGTATCCTGCTGATTTTGGAGTATAATTTTCAAGAATTTCAACGATATTGCTCTATTTGCAACAAATTTTAAAACGACTGTAAGCCCTTAGATTAAGGGCTTTTTCTATCCTAAACGACCAGCAATTTCAGTGGCCGTTGGATTATAGTAAATCATCAAAGATTTAATATCTCGATGCCCTATCATCTTTGCCAAGTCTAAAACATCAATCTTTCTAGCCAATCTGGTACATGCTTCGTGTCTTGTATCGTGAAACGTTAGATCAACAATCCCTATCTTATCCACATATTTTGAGAATAACTTAGAAGCATTACCAGGCGCTTTACCATTTGAATTATTATAAAAAACGGGCTTTGCACGATAAGATATTTTCCGGCCAAACTGATCTCGCTTCTCTACATTATATTCAATATTTTTAGAGTGAAATCTCATACGTTCTAATAATTCTATCGCTCGCATTGATAGTGGTACATCGCGGCTATCATCATTCTTACTCTCAGGAATACGAAGATAGCGCTCTTTAATGAATATATTATTCCAATCAAGATTGCATATTTCAGAGATCCGCATACCTGTTTCCAGGGCAAACAAAAACATTACCGCAACACGGTGCCGGACTTGTGTTAATTCTTTTTCTTCATCGTAGTCTAATGCTTCAAGGATTCGACTAATTTCATCATCAGATATTCGACGGTTTCTTGGTGGCGGCTCTTTTAACTGTTGCACATGCTCAAACGGATTATGATCCAGCCATTTCATCTTTTGAGCCAGGCGAATTGCAGAGCGCATAAATGTTAATTCTTTATTAACCGTTGATGTCACAACACCACTCACATTCAGGCGATAATTAATATACTTATCAAAAACCTCATAGCCTAATGAGTGCAACTTCGTATCAACATTCAATGCCGGGCATTCTAAAAATGATTTGATTCGATAAGTCGCATTATCGATGTAGCGCTGCGTTCTCTTCTTTGGAACTTCAGTTTCTAAATAATGAAACAAAGCATCTCTTAATGTTTTATCTTCTGGTCGCTCAACCTGACCCCGCTTCATTTCAGCTTCTCGTTCAATCCCCCAAAGAGTTGCTTCAGCTTTAGTATCAAATGTTTTAGAATCTCTAAACCATTCATAGTTAATCATTACATTGACTTCAACTCGCCAACGGTTCCCTCGTTTTTTTACATATGCCATTTTATTATTAATCCTTGGCGAAAAAAATGGCGAAAACAGATACCATTACATACCGTTTCTGACCCCTTTCCACCTTTTTAATATTTCTCAATGATAGGCATATTACCGTAGATACCGGCGGAAACCCTAATTTAACTAAATAGATAGAATTGCGGCCCTAGGCACCATTATTAAAACGAAGAGCCCGCTAAACAGCGGGCTTTTTGTTGCCTTCAATTTTGCTTGGCGGGAATTTTGGCGTAAATGAGTTCCCTCTTATTACCACTGATATTCCCTCTATACATAAAGATAAACATCTTATTCTTTATATGAGAAATTGTTTCAATAAAACTTTCTTACAATAAAAAAGATTAATGATTTCTCGCCATTTTACCTCTGCAAAAATCGTCACTATTTCCACCCTTCTGACAACAACATCTTGTGCTAAAACTACAATTCTCATTTTTCTTAAATTGAAATAGCTGTAGGATTTTATCGCGTTGTTTACAGTATTAGGAGAAAATACTGTTATGAATATCCATCGAAAAACAAAATTAACGCCGTTTCATCGAGAAGAGATTTGGCGATTACATCATCAAGAAAAATTTACCGTAACCTATCTAGCTGAGCGTTTTATGGTAAGCAGACCTACGATCTATAAAGTACTAAAACAAGGTAGATTGAACTTGTTTGTGCCATTAGCTAGTAAAAATGAACGTTATAGAACAATTAAGCATGGCATTAAACGTCTTGCAAAGATTGAAAAATCTATTGAAGAGAAACTTAAAAAGAGGGCTAAACGTTATAACAAAAACTATCCTGGCGAGATGGTCCATGTGGATACTAAACGGCTCCCTCTTTTAAAAGGGGATCTTAAAAATCGCACTAGAGAGTATTTATTTGTAGGAATTGATGATTTTTCAAGAGAACTTTATGCCGGTATTTATCCTGATAAATCACAGTTTAGTGCTGCTGAATTTCTTCGATGGGATCTGTTAGAACAGTGTCCCTATACTGTAGAATGCACCTATTCGGATAATGGTCGTGAGTATAAAGGTACATCAGAACATGCCTTTGTCGAAATGTGTCTAACACATAAGATTAATCAAAAGTTTACAAAGCCAGCTTGCCCTCAAACGAATGGAAAAGCAGAAAGAGCCATTCGAACACTCATGGAAATGTGGCATAATCAGGAGGAGTTTATCAGTTCAGATGATCGGAAAAAGAAGCTAAAACGATTTTTGAACTATTACAACACAGTAAAACCTCATAAGGGTATTAATGGTTTAACGCCTTATGAAGTTTTAGAAAATTATTTTAACACTGAAGTGTAAACAACCCGCCGATTTCTAACAAAATAGCATTTATAAATCAATGACTAAAATCTCTCTGTAAACTCCCTTTTTTATAGTCATAATCACGCTATCCTTCTTACTCAACATCAAGCTTATGATAAATAGTACTTTCCATCCCTGTTAAAATTTGCTAATTTTCCTAATTGGCAGAAAAAATATGCGGAATATTTTTATAAAGAGAATAAATCTGCCAACGTTAATAACATTGAAAGTTGGAATTTGAAGGAAACGTATGTCAAACCAAGGTGAATTACAAAATGGTCTGAAGTCTCGCCATTTAACCATGATATCTATTGCCGGCGTTATAGGTGGAGCCCTATTTGTTGGCTCAGGAAACGTCATCTATAATGCCGGTCCTGCAGCAATTTTAGCTTATATGCTAGGTGGGATTCTTGTATTACTCATTATGCGTATGCTTGGAGAGATGGCTATTGCGAAACCCGATAGCGGCTCTTTCTCAACTTATGCAGATTTAGGGATTGGTCGCTGGGCAGGCTTTACCATTGGCTGGCTCTATTGGTATTTCTGGGCACTTTTAATGGGCTGGGAAGCTTATGTTGCCGGCGTTATCCTCAATGGATGGTTCCCAGAAATCCCAATATGGCTCTACATGATTGCTGTCACCGTCATTTTTGGCGTGATCAATTTTATGAATGTAAAAAACTATGGCGAATTTGAATTCTGGTTTGCGCTAATTAAGGTTGTAGCAATTGTCATCTTCTTAATTGTCTGTAGCTTAGCAATCATTCATATCTGGCCTTGGGGAGATACCGCAACTCGCGGCATTGCTAACTTAACAAAACACGGCTTTATGCCAAACGGGACACCATCTGTAGTCACTGCGATATTGATCGTTATGTTCTCTTATATGGGTGCTGAAATTGCCACAATTGCCGCAGCTGAATCTAAAATTCCAGAGCAAGCTATTCGCCGTGCCACAAATTCCGTGGGTATCCGTATTATTATCTTCTATGTCGGTTCCATGTTTGTCGCAGTTTGCTTAGTAAACTATACAGATCCTCGCCTGACAGACCCTACATGGGGAACTTATAGCGTCACGCTTGATCAGCTTGGAATTCCTTATGCTCGCACGATCGTCAACTTTATCGTTCTTACTTCCGTTTGTAGCTGCTTTAACTCAGCACTATATACTTGCTCAAGAATGCTCTTCTCTCTTTCTAAAAGGGGAGATGCGCATCGCTCTATGAGCAAACTAAATAAATCAGGTAGTCCATGGGTTGGTGTTTTAGTTTCTTGTATTTTTACTATTATCGCTGCTATTTTATCAGCCCTTGATAAGCTCGATATCTATGATGTGTTAATGGCAGCAACAGGTACCGTTTCTCTCTACGTTTATCTTGCAATTGCCGTTACACAGCTAAAATTAAGACGTAAAATGCAAGCAGAAGGTAAAGAGCTCACCTTTAAAATGTGGTGTTTCCCTTGGCTCACCTATATCGTCATTGCCTTTATTGTGATTTCTGTTGCGGCTATGATTCTCTATAAAAATGCTGGTAAGCAAACTGAGGTCCTTTATACAACATTATTAGCAATCATCATTGTAGGAATGGGCATCATCGCTCAAAAATATAATATTGGTAAAAAATAACCCCTCATAACGTTATTACATAACACTTCAAAAGCTCACGGATAATAATTCGTGAGCTTTTTTATTAACATCTGATCCGTCCTAAATAACGTTGACAACTTTACTGGTTTAATTTGGAGAAACTAAATGACAACGTACATTAAACGAACTCAAAAAGATTACACTTTGGTTTTTAAACTTGCCGTAGTTGCAGAGGTTGAAGCTGGTGCAATGACTTATAAACAAGCACAACACCATTATGGTATTCAAGGTCGTTCAACGGTTTTAGTTTGGTTGAGGAAATATGGCGTGCTAAATTGGAAGTCAGAAACTCCCAATATATTAAGGCTCGATATCATGAACAAACCTATTGAAAAGACACCTGAACAGAGAATCAAAGAGCTTGAGAAGAAGTTAACTGACAGCCAAGATAAAAACCAATTTTTTGAAGAACTTTTTAGCTATATGGAAAATGATATGGGAATCGAGTTACCCAAAAAGCTATCACAGAGGCTAAAAGAGAAGGGAAAGTAACAGCCTCAATCAGTAAGATCTGTAACTATTTAGGTTTTTCAAGACAAGCCTATTATCAATGGAAAGCTCGACAAAAACAGAAATCAGAATATAGAAATTAGACCAATGCTTCAATGGTGGTCAGACTTCATAGACAAATGCGACACTAAAGAGAATAATGAGAGAGCCTTAAAAGAGGCAGGGATTTCGTTGATATAATCCAGAATTGCTGAGAAGCAAGCAATAATCTACTACCGCACTTTCACTGCATCAAATTGATGTAGCTGTTTAGGTAGTGAAAACAATTAAAATAAGGATCTGCAATGACTTTGCAATTTGACATAAATAGACTCAATCTTCGTGAGCTTAATAATGGGCATTCTGCATTGAAGCTTTGTTTCATTCTCGATGATGAAGAAGTTGAAGTTTACTTTAAGCTTCACGAACTTGAGCAAAACGGAATTGAAAGCATTATTCGCTGGAAAACATCTAAAGAAGTCTCTAATTTGAGAATAAAGCAGGTTTCGCTATTGGACGGAATTCCTAAGTTTTTCCCTGTTAATTAAATTAATGAGCAAAATCACCATTCTGTCAAATTCCTTCCGATTTTACGACTTGAAATGAGAATTAATACCAACAATTTATATTGACTTATAGCTTTCCAAGCAAAAATCGCTAAATTCAACTGTTATTTTACAATTATCTAGGATATTACCATGAGATTTTTAATAATAATCACAATATTTTTATTAAACCTATCAATAGCAAAAGAATATGATTGCCTAAATAGGGGCTCTCTTACTATTGAGTACTGTGATAATGATTTTGATCTCCTAGCTGATCCCCCTATTAATCCGAACGACTGGATAAATCCAGAAATACTTATTTTCACTTATGTAGAATCAGAAAGAGCGCCTGATTACAAATCAACCTTCATCCCTTTTGTAGAGCATCTAGAGAGCTGCTTGCAACACAGAGTTGCATTTCACCCGGTGACGAATAACCGAGCAGCAATCTATGCTATGAAAAACAATAGGGCTCACATCGCTGGATTTTCAACAGGTAGCACCGTGTTTGCAGTTAATCAATCTGGAGTTATTCCTTTTGCTACAAGAAGTTATACAGATTCTTCCTATGATAATAAATTGTTCGTAATTACGAATCGCAACTCTCCTTATACAAAACTGTCAGACCTTAAAGATAAGATTATAGCTCATACAGATAAATATTCTTTTACTGGTCATTTAGCAGCATTTTTATTATTCCCTCCAGAAAAACTAATTCCAGATAGAGATTATAAAATAATATTCTCAGGGTCACACGAACAATCTATATTAGGGGTAGATCGAGGAGTTTATGATGCAGCAACAATATCTTCAAAAATATTCAGTAGAATGATATTTAACCATGAAGTTAAATACCAGAATTTTAGAGTTATATTTCAGAGCACTTCTTTTAACTCAGATGCATTCTCATATGCCCATAATCTTAACCCTGCGCTCAAAAATGATATTAAACGCTGTTTTTTTAATTACGATTTTTCTCAGAATATTCAAATGAAAAGTAGTGGTAGCCAAGCTTTTATTCCTATTGAGTACAAAAAAGATTGGGCAGACATCATCCAAGCAACACAATACTCAGAAAAGTAAGATGTGTACCCCGAATTTAACGGAGCCCGTCCTAAATTTTGTGTAAATCCTATTTTTAACTTATTCTAAGTGTTAGAAATCGGCGGGTTGTTTACACTTCAGTGTTAAAATAATTTTCTAAAACTTCATAAGGCGTTAAACCATTAATACCCTTATGAGGTTTTACTGTGTTGTAATAGTTCAAAAATCGTTTTAGCTTCTTTTTCCGATCATCTGAACTGATAAACTCCTCCTGATTATGCCACATTTCCATGAGTGTTCGAATGACTCTTTCTGCTTTTCCATTCGTTTGAGGGCAAGCTGGCTTTGTGAACTTTTGATTAATCTTATGTGTTAGACACATTTCGACAAAGGCATGTTCTGATGTACCTTTATACTCACGACCATTATCCGAATAGGTGCATTCTACAGTATAGGGACACTGTTCTAACAGATCCCATCGAAGAAATTCAGCAGCACTAAACTGTGATTTATCAGGATAAATACCGGCATAAAGTTCTCTTGAAAAATCATCAATTCCTACAAATAAATACTCTCTAGTGCGATTTTTAAGATCCCCTTTTAAAAGAGGGAGCCGTTTAGTATCCACATGGACCATCTCGCCAGGATAGTTTTTGTTATAAACGTTTAGCCCTCTTTTTAAGTTTCTCTTCAATAGATTTTTCAATCTTTGCAAGACGTTTAATGCCATACTTAATTGTTCTATAACGTTCATTTTTACTAGCTAATGGCACAAACAAGTTCAATCTACCTTGTTTTAGTACTTTATAGATCGTAGGTCTGCTTACCATAAAACGCTCAGCTAGATAGGTTACGGTAAATTTTTCTTGATGATGTGATCGCCAAATCTCTTCTCGATGAAACGGCGTTAATTTTGTTTTTCGATGGATATTCATAACAGTATTTTCTCCTAATACTGTAAACAACGCGATAAAATCCTACAATTTAATATTAGCCTAGATATGCCCGATAGCAGTAAGCCTACAACCTTATTAAAAGTAGCGCCAAACCTTTCGGGCTTTTATTTTGTGCAGACATAAAAGCACAGAAACCCGACTTAAAATGCCGAGCTCTGGAATCAGCGGAAAACATATCAAGTATGTTCACCTCTGGAAAAGATATTACACTTAAGTTAACGAACAATCAAACCTGCAACACTGTTGCAATAACTTTCCCGTTTGTTCCCGTCACGTCCAACTTGTTCCCGCACTTATCCTGAATATCTCTGTGTACTTATCCTGTGTCTGATCACTCAATGAGCTTCTTAAGCGTTTGATTAAATTATAAATTTAGTTACTGTATATTCGCCTCTGTCTGGGCTTTTAGATTCGGAATCGGCTTAAATGGCTTATATCCCTTTGGCATTACATATCCAATAAAGCGAGATTTAGGGAACTTAGCGATTGAAATAGCTGAGCCTTGATTGCCACCGAGTAAAACCCAGCTATCGCCATCTTCGCCAATAATAAAACCAACGTGGCCGCCACCTGATCTTGTCATTACCGCGATACACCCATAACAAGGATCTACTTTTTCGCCACCGTCCCAATGAAGCCAATATTGTGAACTGTCTTTAGTACGCTTTTGATAGATCGACCGATCTTGTGAGTTGGTATTGATTCCAACCGCTTCAAGCGCTGTGCCTACAAATGCCGAACACCAAGAAACCTTTTCATTCTTAATGCCACTCATTCTGAACATTTGCCAGTATTCGAGGATTCTAGGATTACCGGTACCAATACCAGTACGCTTAACTCCAAGCTCTTTCATTCCCCATTTAATCCACGGGAAATCTAATTGATTGTCGGATACCGCTTTCACAGCTCCGCCCACTATTCCTGTATTCATTTATTTTTCCCATTAAAAAAGCGCCTTTCGGGGCAACTGAAGGTTGTAATAATAGGTTTTATAGCTGCTATTCACATTCCCAGCTAAGCGTTAAAGTGTGGTCGTTTTCATCAGACTCCTTCTGAACTACAAACCCTCTTTTCTCTAAATCAGCAACCATCAAATTAAGATCATCAACACTTAATGATTTTGCAGAAAATCTTTCTGTCAGAGTAAAACTCCCAGAAGCAGCCATAGTACGAATATCCTCATCAACTGATTTAAGAATATCCTCAACGCTAGCATCTGCATTATCAAAATTATATCTAGCCTTATATCTAGCCTTATATCTAGCCTGTTTAGCCATAATACCTTTAACTTTATCCATAATTAATCCCTTTTTAATAAGCAATAAAAAACTCGCCGAAGCGAGTTTGTACTTGTTGACAGTCAATTTTTACCAAGAAATTTTAAATCGATATATAGCATCCCCTGTAAAAGATTTCACTTTAAACCCGCGGCCCTGCAAATCTGAAACGATGAAACTCAAACCGCTAGAATCTATACCCTCCTTACTAACACTGGGCTCTGCAAAATCCTTACCTTGTTGCGTTGAAATTTTTATCACGTTATTAATAATAACCAAAGCCTCTTCAACTGCATTGAAACCACTAATTTCTGTAGCTTCTCTCGCCTCTTTTGCTGTGATGCCATTACTACTCATATTTACACCTCCGGTTAAAGTGTAATTTATCGAGATTTAATAATAGCAGTTTACGATCAGGAACAAAAAAGCCCGCCGAAGCGAGCTAGAAAAATTTATACTATAATTTTTTTAAAATACGTATCTAAGACCTAAATATAACTCTTGTGACTCAATTTTTGCTTTCATCTGCTCATCTTGCAAGCCTCTAGCATTGCCAAAGGCATTCCATCCACTTTCCGTTTTTCCTGAATCGATGTATCGATACCCGAAATCAATATTTACATTTTCAATAGGACGATAAGTAGCACCAACACCTAAACTATAAGCAATATTTCTATCACTATTAGAGTTGTATTGTCTACCTTCATTCCCCTGCCATCCCTTAGACTTAAGTTCAGCCACACCTAATCCGGCATTTACATATAATCCAAATTCATCTGTTAAATAAAAGTCCTTATAAACATTTAACATTAATCTTTGAGTTCTTATTTTATGATGATTTAAACTCGTAGGGAATGCTGTCGACCCGCTAGTAAACTCATTTTCTTTAGGAAAGGTAAACTCACCTTCCACTCTCCAATCAGAAGAAAATTGATACCCTAAAGCAACAGAGCCAATCCCATATTTTTTACTATCTGTTCCTTTTACAAAACTACCAATCCCGGGCCGAGCGCTTGTATCCATATTTTTTGCTTTTTGATCAGAATACACCGCCCTTCCTGAAACATAATACCCCTCTTTAGATTCAGCAAATGCCTGTGCGTTAAAAAATATAATTCCCAATACAGTAAATAAAGCAATCTTTTTCATACAATGAACATCCTATTTTAGTTTATAAACAGCATACAAAAAACAAATATTACACTTATTAATCATATAATTAAATATGTTTAAATAGAAATTCTATATTTCCAAAATAGAAATATTATTGAATAAAATTTTCATTTACTTATGGTTACTCCAAAGCGAGCTATTTAAATTCAGTAGCTAGTTACGCTAGCAACTCGTACAAATAAGCGCACGGAGCATGGGATTCTAATCTTTCGACTACTCGTATTCACGAACCCAGCTTTTACCCTCAGCGCTTTCTCACACGCATATCATTGCCACTAACCATACAGTTAGAAGCTAATGCAGTGGAATCATCCGCGGATAGATTGCTCTATACGCCTATGCTCTAAATAAAATTCCCACAATCTATATACAGTGGCTATTTTTATATACTTATAAAAAATGGAATTTTTATGTTCAATTTAGATGAAATCTTACCTGACTTTGATATCAAACTTAAATGTTGCATTTGCAAAACTACCCATAGCAAAAAACTATCAGCCCTTCATAATAATTTTATTTGCACTTGCGGCAACAACATCAAACTAGGTAACTCACATAGAATGAGAGAAACTACCGAGCAAATGTTTATTACTTACTCTAAGAGATTTATTGAGCAGTAAGACATATATATTATGTATAATATACACACTACAATTAAATAAACATTAACAAATTATTATAAAAGTGTTATTTTATTAAAGCTTAATATTAAGTTTTGATAAATAATTAACTATAGCAAGGTGCATCCCTAGCAATGCCTTGCTATTTTTTTATCTATATTTCATCCAACAAAAAAGCTCTCCTAAGAGAGCTTATACGCAAAAATCCGAATCTACAACATTAGCATATCACTGGATACGTATCTAGGCAAATATTTTCAAATAATCATTTCAAGCCTTGTTGCAAAGTCTGCTAAAGCATCTGAATATGTAGGTATTCGGATATTCTTATCTAGGGTCTGTTGAACATTTGGAATAAAAAATAGAGAGTTGTAAAATGTAATCGTCAAAAAAACATTACAAACTCTCTATTCTATGCCCCAAACGTTACTGAATGACCAGCTTTGGTTGAAGCTAAAACCTATTCTCCTAGATTTAAATATTTATGACAAACCAAATTTAAGAAATATTTTTACAGGCATTTTATTTCGCCTTAAAACAGGCTGCCAATGGCGCTATCTTTCCGAGTGCTTTGGAAAGCCTAATACGGTTTTAAAGCTTTTAGGCGATGGTCCAAGCTTGATAAGTTTTCTAAAATATTCAAAATGTTAATTCAAGATCCTGATATGGAATGGCTATCCATCGATGCGACTCACATCAGAGCACACCAAAGTAGTGCTAGGTCTTCTAGCTTAGAATCTCAAGCAATTGCCAAAAGCGCTGGCGGTAATAGTACTAAAATCCATCTTATAGTGGATGCTCATGGTAACCCTCTCGACTTTATAATCAGCGATGGGGTAACTCATGATGTCAAAGTCGCCCCAGAGCTGATTGAAAAAGTTTATTTAAATGAAACAAAATTACTAAATGCCGATCGAGGATATATATCTGAAAAAGTAAGTGAATCCTTATCTCATCAAGGATGTTCATCCTAATATTTCCAATAAAAGAAACAGCTTATCTGGCAATATCCACATGGACTGGCATATTTATAAAGCTCGGCATGTTGTCGAGAATATGTTTGCAACTTTAAAGCATTTCAGAGGCTTAGCAACACGATATGATAAGTTGAAAAATAGCTATATCAGTAATGTTGCTTTAGCCTGTGCTTATATTTGGTTAAAATTATGAATATTCAGACCCTAATTGCTGTTAAAACCTTCATTAAATCAGCCGTATTATGGTTTTGAATATCCTTTACAATCGCTTTTAACTCAGCAGAAAGTCCCGTATCAATATTCCCTTTTGTAAGACGATCAAACTTATCTTCTACATCATTCCAAGTAAAAGGATGCGATGGCATTCCTGGGTAATTACTCACTTCGTGGGTCACTTTACGCCCATCTTGTAAGGTAATCGTAATTCTTGCACAAAACTCCTCAGGATAACGCTTTGTAAATTCAGAATCGGCCTTCACAATCACTTTCTTTAATAAAGTTTGCACGTCGCTCGCCGCAATTCTATCTGGGGTAAATTGTGCTTGCATCACTTGTCCATCTAATAACGCAACCGCTAAAAGATATGGCAAAGAGTGATCCGCTTGCTCTTTTGAGGTGATCTCTGCCATTGCCCCACCGTAAAGTCCTCCGCCTGAAAAATCAAAGGTAATTTGCGGCACATCCGCTTCGATAGAAACCACATTCTTTGCATCAACAGCGGTCTGTTGAAGAAGCTCTAATAAGCATTCGATTGCAGATTGAGTATGAATCATTGCGACAAACTTCTTGATTGTGGCTGTCGTAACGCCTTCGTAATTCTCATGTTCCCAATCAACATCGATCGGTTTTCCTAAGAGATGTTCAATACCATTAGGTCCTTCAATAATTGCTAAAGGCCCTTCACCCCCTCTTTTCGCAAGATATAAGGCATTAAATGCGCCAAGAGCCGATTGCCCTGAAGCTAATCCTTTCCATTGTGATAAGGGTTTTGCACGAATGCCGGCAAATGATGCATCACTAGCAGCCGCCATCGCCATTGCATGGGCAATCGTTTTTTGATCAAACCCTAATAATTTTCCGGCAGCTCCCGGCACTGAAATTGCGAGCTGCGCCGTATGGTCAAGCCCACGCGTCATAAAGTTTCCATGTTCTACTAAGAGACTTTGCAACGTCCAACCTAATGCCATCCCTAACATCAGATCTTTACCAGAAGCATTACTAATAATCGCCGCAGTTAAAACACCCCCAAAGTTATCCGCCGTATGCGCAGTTTCCGTGGGTGCTAAGATATTATCCATGGCATCCACATAACGCACTAATACCGTGTGCCAAAATGCCGCAAAAACAGGGTTAGAAGTACCACCACCAATCAAAGGAACACTACCATTAGGCGCAAACTCTTGTAACTGCTCATAACAAGTATTAACAGGTCCTGCGCCAAGCGCTGCAATTTGACAGCCTAAAGAATCGAGCATATGAATCGGAATTTGCTGCAATGAAGCTGCCGATAGATCTTCAAATTTCGCGCGACAAACATAATCTGCAATACGTTCTATTTTGGTACTCATAATATTTTCTCCACTAGTAGATAAATCTCTAAATTCTTACGGCGTCCTATCCATTAAGACGGGTTTAAAATATAAATTAAAGCGGTAACAGTAATGAGCATTCCCACGGTTGAAACCGCTAAAATGGAGGAAGCTTGCTGTTGATATTGTTGATATTTTGTAGCTAAAAGAACAATCATGGGTCCTGAAGGGAGTGCTGCTAAGAGTAGCCCTTGATTATAAGTTGCGCTTCCTGATGGCATATGAAAAAGGATCGCGATGCCGATAAATAATGCCGGTAATCCAATGTTTTTTAATAAGGCAATAAAGAGTACTTCGCCATCAAACTTAAACTTGTTGGCCGCAATCGTCATCCCTGCCACAAATACGGCTAGCCCTGCGGTTGCTTTACCAATTAATCCTAAAGAGTTATTCACCACATCAGGCGTTTTAATGCCGATAAATACCAAGATAAATGCTAAAAGTGGTGCCCATACAAAAGGGGTTTTAAAAATCGCTTCATAAATCGACTGGCTCATCATTTTTACAAGAGAGTGATGTTCCCCACTTGTTTTTGCTAAATTAATTTTAATAATAATGGTCGCAAGGGGCACGATAAACACATTAATAACTAACGAGATCATACTCACGGCCACACCACTTTCTGCCCCGTAAATACTCCCTAAAAGCGCCGGCCCATAAAAAGGACCTGCGGAAAAACTCACTGCTAATCCCGCGATGGAGGACTCAACAATATTTCTCTTAAAAAGCCCCTTAGCAATGATAAATCCCGCCATATATGCTAAAAAGAGAGACACTAATAAAATAAAGAAGAGCACCATCTCTTCTTCTAATTGCGCACGCGTTACGACAATTGTGCCTACAAAAAGTGCCGGCGGTAACGCAAACTTTAATACAAGCTCATTAATAATCGGAATGGGATTGGCGGCAGTTCCAAAGGCTTTCATTTTTCCAGCCATGAAGCCAAAAGCCAGTACAAAGATAATCGGAGTGACTACGGCAACAGCTTGTAAAATATGTTCCATTTTAATATCTCTTCAGTATAAAAATAACGATTAACAATAGATATGTCCATCACCAGAAACAACTATATACAAATATATAACAATTTATTTTATTCGTGTATATAAAATACAATAAAAAATATATAAATTTAGAGTCTATTGAAAACTTGGAATAAAAAATAGAGAGTTGTAAAATGTAATCGTCAAAAAAACATTACAAACTCTCTATTCTATGCCCCAAACGTTACTGAATGACCAGCTTTGGTTGAAGCTAAAACCTATTCTCCTAGATTTAAATATTTATGACAAACCAAATTTAAGAAATATTTTTACAGGCATTTTATTTCGCCTTAAAACAGGCTGCCAATGGCGCTATCTTTCCGAGTGCTTTGGAAAGCCTAATACGGTTTTAAAGCTTTTAGGCGATGGTCCAAGCTTGATAAGTTTTCTAAAATATTCAAAATGTTAATTCAAGATCCTGATATGGAATGGCTATCCATCGATGCGACTCACATCAGAGCACACCAAAGTAGTGCTAGGTCTTCTAGCCTAGAATCTCAAGCTATTGCCAAAAGCGCTGGCGGTAATAGTACTAAAATCCATCTTATAGTGGATGCTCATGGTAACCCTCTCGACTTTATAATCAGCGATGGGGTAACTCATGATGTCAAAGTTGCCCCAGAGCTGATTGAAAAAGTTTATTTAAATGAAACAAAATTACTAAATGCCGATCGAGGATATATATCTGAAAAAGTAAGTGAATCCTTATCTCATCAAGGAGTTCACCCTAATATTCCTAATAAAAGAAACAGCTTATCTGGCAATACCCACATGGACTGGCATATTTATAAAGCTCGGCATGTTGTCGAGAATATGTTTGCAACTTTAAAGCATTTCAGAGGCATAGCAACACGATATGATAAGTTGAAAAATAGCCATATCAGTAATGTTGCTTTAGCCTGTGCTTATATTTGGTTGAAATTATGAATGTTCAACAGACTCTACAGTGGTTCTTGATAAAGGCTCAAATGGATAGTGAGCCATAATATGCCTAATATCATCTTTTGTTACAGTGTTGGTTAATTCTATTAAGTCGATAGTCATACCTCACCTCTCTTCTGGGTTACTGTTGCGCCTTTGAGGATAAATATACCTACAGCACCCCAGTGCTTGTTTTCTGAAAACTGAATCATTGATTGCTCTTTATAATTTGTTTTATGTAGAACAATATCTTTATTGCCATTAGCAAGCTTTACATTTGCTCCCTCTAAGACTTTTTGGATATCCTCCTCCCCCTCAATCACGAATGTTTCTGTGTCGAGGGAGTTGATGAAGTCGATGCCTTTAATTGCTGATTTTGCTGTAAATGATATTGGCGATTTATTTCTATCAAAAAGATGAATAGAATCACTCATAATCATTAACTGGCTCGATATCGTCCCATCTTTGAGGTGTCTTTGTACTCTTCAGTTGTTTGATTAACTGAGGAGTTAGATTCAATCGACATATTGCGAATTGCAGCAATCGCTACAGGTTGATTGATTTCATTGCCGTCTTTATCGAGAGCTTTAACGTAAGTGTGAAAATCTTCGATAAATTCAGCTAAATCACGTTGAGATAAACGTTCATCACGCAATCTGTTAATAGCTTTAAATACTGGAGTTTGACCAAGTTGCACCGATGCTTTCAAGTCTTGATGAAGAGGCGTTTCGGTTGTTCCAAAATTGTGGATTAACTTAGCATTTCCATTTTCGCCAATGAAGCAGCTGGGCGTATCAACCTCTGATGACTGATTGATAGTTGATTCTGCAAATTGAGCTAATGCTTTGATAGAGGTGGTTCCAAACTGGCTGTTCATGCGACGCTTAGTTTTTGAGAACTTTTCTAAGTCATGAACGCTTGAGTTGTCGCTTAAATAGATAATATCTTTATCTTTTTCAACGATCTCATTTGCGTAGTTAAGAGCTGAGTTTTCAATGATTGTTGTTACGTTTTCCATTTTATATTTTTCCTATTTTGAGTTGATTAAAAACTGCTGATTGATGCTACTGATTAGCTTCTTTGTGAAGCGGAACGACTTTAGGGCTAAATAGATCTTCGTGGTCTTTACGGAATAGGGTTAATTCGCCGCCTTTATTCACAAACATTGGAGTTTGAGATACGCTATCTATCTGAGATAGAGCCTTTTGATGTTGGCTTTTTAAAATCAACTTTGTGAGTGATCATGACTTGTTCGTCATTGAGCTTCTCAAAAGAGAAATCAAGACTGACTCATCCTTTTACTCGGCTATCTGTATTGCGGACCGCAAATGCGATATCGTTTAAGATGCTTCCGAGCGCCTCTTCCAAAACGCCCCCTTCTAAGTTTCCTAAAAATTCCTGTACGTTAGTTTTCATATTTATTTCTCCTGATATAGATGATTACTGCTGATTGTTTGGCGTAATCTACGCCGCCTTTTTAACTTCATGTCGTGGAGCATTAGCGATTGTGCTAATGGATGGCCTGCTTGCTAAATGTTCTGCTTCTTCGATCATTTTCGAGTGTTTGAGATTTTCGAGTTCATGATGAAAAGCTTTTGTGAATCTTCTTTCGAGATATTCGTTAAGCCATATTTTGAATTTGTTTAACATGCTGTATCTCCTATGCGACCTTAAAAGGCTTCATGCCGTGATCTTGGTAAATGCGATTAATGGCTTCTGCATAGTAAATTTGAGCCAATTTGCAACGCTCTTTGATGAGAGCTTCTTTCTCTAAACAGCTCTCATAAACAACCGAAGTCACGCGAAGTGAAGTAGGGTAATGGCTAAACTCGTGAAGCGAATTATCAAAAGGGCTGATTAAATGAAGCGGTGTATCTACTAAGCAATAATCAACACTGTGGCGTTTTATCGCTATTCCATGCTCATTTAGAAGCATCATGTAACCTCGACCTTGCCATTCGTAATCTGTGGCGTTGGTTTGAGCTAAGGCGCTTTCTACTGAAGCAGGGAAGCTATCAAGATTCCAAGATGTCTTAGTGTCACGGGTTAGCTCTCAAGACCAATAAGATCATCTGATGCTAAATGCTTACTCTTTGAAAGCGTTCGATAGTGAACGAAATTCTCCTTTTTGTTGCTCATTGCGTTATACTCCTTATAGGAAAAATCCCCTAATAGATAATTCCGATCCCCGAGCCTCGTTGATGTCCGTCTTCGAGGCTCAACTGTTTAATAAAGGCCTTTGGGGTTGAAATAATGTTTATATGGTTGATTTTATTGTCGTAATTGTGATAATCTTTAAATTATGATTGGTAGTTAGCTCAGACTCCGATCTGCCTGTAGCCCTTACACTTCTAAGTCCTAACATCTTCTGAAGTAAGGGCTTTTTATGTCTTTGAATTTTAAGTATTGATTCAAGTCAATATTTATCGGTTTATGTTGTTTTTATTCTGTGAAAAATAGTAAATTTACGTTTAAAATAACAACAACACTCCCTAGATCTCGCCCATTCACTCTCCATTGGATGGGCTTTTTTATGCCTGTTTAAGTGTGATAACTGTCTTCTCATTCACTAGAAAAGGCTTTTCTACTTGATGTAGCTTTTCCAGTTGCTCGTGGTGGTACTCAATTCCCTAAGTGGGCGCTCGATACTAATGGGTTTCCTCCAGCAAGTTCTATTGCAAGTTTTGGGGAGATGCGGCCAGAATCGCCGGCATCTCAAATACCTCATGGAGTGGAAATAGGGAATCTTGATATAAGAAGAGCGATATTGGTATTTAGATCGATGCAGGAATCTAGTACCAAAGGAATGAGGAGGGTTCATTTATTTCAGGTAGTTAATCTTAATCGCCAGGAGGATGAAACTATTGCAGATACGATAAATAGACTAGAGTCTGTTGAACATTCATAATTTCAACCAAATATAAGCACAGGCTAAAGCAACATTACTGATATGGCTATTTTTCAACTTATCATATCGTGTTGCTATGCCTCTGAAATGCTTTAAAGTTGCAAACATATTCTCGACAACATGCCGAGCTTTATAAATATGCCAGTCCATGTGGATATTGCCAGATAAGCTGTTTCTTTTATTGGGAATATTAGGGTGAACATCCTTGATGAGATAAGGATTCACTTACTTTTTCAGATATATATCCTCGATCGGCATTTAGTAATTTTGTTTCATTTAAATAAACTTTTTCAATCAGCTCTGGGGCGACTTTGACATCATGAGTTACCCCATCGCTGATTATAAAGTCGAGAGGGTTACCATGAGCATCCACTATAAGATGGATTTTAGTACTATTACCGCCAGCGCTTTTGGCAATTGCTTGAGATTCTAAGCTAGAAGACCTAGCACTACTTTGGTGTGCTCTGATGTGAGTCGCATCGATGGATAGCCATTCCATATCAGGATCTTGAATTAACATTTTGAATATTTTAGAAAACTTATCAAGCTTGGACCATCGCCTAAAAGCTTTAAAACCGTATTAGGCTTTCCAAAGCACTCGGGAAGATAGCGCCATTGGCAGCCTGTTTTAAGGCGAAATAAAATGCCTGTAAAAATATTTCTTAAATTTGGTTTGTCATAAATATTTAAATCTAGGAGAATAGGTTTTAGCTTCAACCAAAGCTGGTCATTCAGTAACGTTTGGGGCATAGAATAGAGAGTTTGTAATGTTTTTTTGACGATTACATTTTACAACTCTCTATTTTTTATTCCAAATGTTCAACAGACCCTAGATCAAATGGTCGCTTCTGGTGAGATTGAAAAACCAAAGAGGCGAGGAAAGTTTTTAGTGTGGTCTAAAAAATACATTGCTGAGACTAACGATATGAGTATAGAATTAGTGAACGATATACTGAAAGCAGTAGAGCAAAAAGACAAAGCGAGCTGAGGCTCGTTTTTCTTTATTTGAGATAAATAGTGGTATTAATTACGGTATAATTATTTTTAAAAACCTAAAAGCAAGCTGCATTAATATGTTTTAATGATTGTATATATCCTCTCGTCGGAACAAAAGTAGGAACAAATTTTTTTCAGGCGATATCTCTTATGGTTTAACGAGTGATATCTCCGTTTTTGGTGGTATTCAGCATACTACTAATAGTGAATTCCAGGCTGTAAACCTTGGTTTAGGTTTAAACTTACACCAATTTGGTGCTATATCATTTGATGTTACGCACTCCAAAAGTGATATTAAAGGGCTTAATGATCGCAGAACAGGTCAAAGTTATCGTTTTAACTATGCAAAAAAATTTAGCGCCGGAACAACCTTAAACTTCGCAGGATATCGCTTCTCAAGTAGTGGTTTTAGAGGTGTAAGTGATTATATTAGTCTAAAACAACATATTCGACCAGAAAACTCTGGAATGACTAGCCATCAACCTTATTATGAAAAAAATCGAGTTTCAGTAAGTGTTTCTCAATATATAGAACCTGCCGACATCTATATTTCAAAAACAATTTCAACAGAAATATATTGGAATAGACCAGGTAATAACTCAAGTTACAATATATTAATTGGTAAAACAATAAAAACACCTGGGCTTTTTGAAAACACCTCTCTTAACCTTTCTCTATCTCAAGATAAATATGATGGTGGAGACAATGATAAAATAATAGCCCTATTTGTCACTATTCCTTTAGGAGAGGACAGAGACTCATTGAGTTATAACGGAGGCTATTCAAGCTCTAGTAAGAGGATTGATCAACAGGTTCGTTATAATAACCATGGTTTAGGTGGGGATTATTCAATTGATGTTAACACGAATAATAAAAGAGATTTCAGCGGTAGTATAGATTATTCATTAACAGGATATTACAACACAAATACACGCTATGGTACCGCTACTACAAGTTTCAACCATACTAAAAATTATGATTCTGTCAGAGCTGGGTATAATGGCTCAATGACATTAACTCAACATAGGCTAGCAACTCATGGAGCTGCTTATGGACCAGAAACATCACGATTAATATTAGATGCGGGCGCACCTAACGTACAGTTAGGAAATGATAGTAGTAAATTAAAGAGTAATACTTTTGGACTAATTGGGGTACCAAGTGTTTCACCTTACTCCTTTGTCAGTTACTCCGTAAATAATGATAATTTACCTAACGATGTTCAAATTACAGACAGTGTCGTTAACTTAGCCGTTGATACCGGCGCAATCGCTTACCTCTCTTTAGGGGAATTCGTGGAGAAACAGCATTATCAATAATTTCTTTACGAGATGGATCACACCCTCCTTTTGGGGCAATGGTATATAGAGAAAATGGAGACAATAAGGAAGTCGCAATTGTTGCTGAAAGTGGGCTGACATACATCATGGGATTACAGCCAGACCATAAGTATACAGTGAAATGGAATGGATCTAGCTCATGCGATTTGAAGATACCTTCATTAAACCCAGATGATCTTAAAAACTTAACATGCTATTAATAAAAAGGAATTTTAATTTATGAAAAAGATAATCATTGCAATTTTTCTCTTAATCAATATCGTCAATGCACAGGTTTCAGTAGATAGATCACGTGCAATTTTACAAGGTACGACTAAATCACAATCTATAAAGCTCACTAACGAAGGAAGCCTACCTTACTTAGCACAAGCTTGGGTAGAAAATGAAAAGGGTCAAAAAATTTCAACCCCTATCGCAGCCCTTCCTATTTTACAACGTATTAACCCCAAACAGAGTAAGCAAGTAAGGTTATCAGTTATTGGTAATGCTGCAGCTGAGCTACCAACAGATAGAGAATCGATGCTCTTTTTAACAGTGTTAGGCGTTCCTTCTACAAATAATGCCGACGTGAATAGCATTGGTGTAGCCCTTCAAACTAAAATTAAATTATTTTATAGACCAGATGGGCTAACACCTTATGAAAACAATGGTTGGGCGAAAGAACTTACAATGAATAAATCCGGAAATTCAATGACCATCAATAACCCAACTGCCTACCATGTTGTGATTTATAGATTTTCCAATGCCAATTCAAGAAAAATAATTGAAAGAGATATCGTCTTAAAGCCTTTTAGTTCAGAGTCAGTAAATGTAAGTTTATCTAATAAGTTTGCAATATTAACCATTAATGACTTTGGCGGAACGGACTCACTATAAGTATCGCGCGCCCAAAATACATGCTCTGTACAAGATGCTATCCGTAGTCGATAGTACGTGTTAGATCTATAGGAAAATTTATGATGAAACCATTTACTAAATCAATATTGAGCATAGGAGCGGGAATATTATTATTCTCATCAGCCTCCTTAGCATACGCCCAATGCACAAGAGTCCCCAATAGCGGGGCTGCTTCAGCGTATGACATTTTTTCTTACTCATTAGCGACATCGCAAGGTGGCGGAGGCAATGCCGGTCAAGCTCAGTTTAACTATGGAGTATTAATGGACTGCAGAGCGGGGTCACAAATAAATATCGTTACATCATCTTTAGTGACGGCTAATAATGGCTTTAGACGTTTTTTAAATACCTATAATATGTTAGAAATCGGCGGGTTGTTTACACTTCAGTGTTAAAATAATTTTCTAAAACTTCATAAGGCGTTAAACCATTAATACCCTTATGAGGTTTTACTGTGTTGTAATAGTTCAAAAATCGTTTTAGCTTCTTTTTCCGATCATCTGAACTGATAAACTCTTCCTGATTATGCCACATTTCCATGAGTGTTCGAATGACTCTTTCTGCTTTTCCATTCGTTTGAGGGCAAGCTGGCTTTGTAAACTTTTGATTAATCTTATGTGTTAGACACATTTCGACAAAGGCATGTTCTGATGTACCTTTATACTCACGACCATTATCCGAATAGGTGCATTCTACAGTATAGGGACACTGTTCTGACAGATCCCATCGAAGAAATTCAGCAGCACTAAACTGTGATTTATCAGGATAAATACCGGCATAAAGTTCTCTTGAAAAATCATCAATTCCTACAAATAAATACTCTCTAGTGCGATTTTTAAGATCCCCTTTTAAAAGAGGGAGCCGTTTAGTATCCACATGGACCATCTCGCCAGGATAGTTTTTGTTATAACGTTTAGCCCTCTTTTTAAGTTTCTCTTCAATAGATTTTTCAATCTTTGCAAGACGTTTAATGCCATACTTAATTGTTCTATAACGTTCATTTTTACTAGCTAATGGCACAAACAAGTTCAATCTACCTTGTTTTAGTACTTTATAGATCGTAGGTCTGCTTACCATAAAACGCTCAGCTAGATAGGTTACGGTAAATTTTTCTTGATGATGTAATCGCCAAATCTCTTCTCGATGAAACGGCGTTAATTTTGTTTTTCGATGGATATTCATAACAGTATTTTCTCCTAATACTGTAAACAACGCGATAAAATCCTACAAGGTGAAACAAAAAGTCTTGTTGTTTATTATTCTAGAGATAACTCTGGCGATACAGGCGTTGTAGACCCTCCGCCACCAGACCCTATGAGCTGTGGCATTGGATTAAGATTAACACCTGATGATGGGAGAATTAATTTTGGACAGATGTCAACTAGTGATCTTAATAATGGGCGCTCAGTAACGCGAGAGCTAACACTCTCAGTTGGAAGAAGAGAAGCCTGTGATCGTAATCAAAACATCACCATGACCTTTAATCCCGATACAAAGGGGCTTATTTCAGGGGCTAGCGCTGCCTTTTCCCAAGGTGTAATGCGACTAGATAATAACACCCGCATTGAAATTCGAGATAAAAGTAATAATGCTGCTATTGATTTAACGCTAGGAACAAAATTTAATTTTGGTACACTCCAACAACAAACAACCGGAGTTACAGCTAACCCAAGGAAAATTGATAAGATATTTAGTTTTACATGGAAAAGAGATGGAACATCCCCTGTGAAAGTCGGAGCTTGGAATTCCCAAATCCTTTTAGAAATTGAAGGGGATTAAAAAAATCTCAGTACAATATAAACCCTAAAGTGTAGGATTTTATCGCGTTGTTTACAGTATTAGGAGAAAATACTGTTATGAATATCCATCGAAAAACAAAATTAACGCCGTTTCATCTAGAAGAGATTTGGCGATTACATCATCTAGAAGAGATTTGGCGATTACATCATCAAGAAAAATTTACCGTAACCTATCTAGCTGAGCGTTTTATGGTAAGCAGACCTACGATCTATAAAGTACTAAAACAAGGTAGATTGAACTTGTTTGTGCCATTAGCTAGTAAAAATGAACGTTATAGAACAATTAAGTATGGCATTAAACGTCTTGCAAAGATTGAAAAATCTATTGAAGAGAAACTTAAAAAGAGGGCTAAACGTTATAACAAAAACTATCCTGGCGAGATGGTCCATGTGGATACTAAACGGCTCCCTCTTTTAAAAGGGGATCTTAAAAATCGCACTAGAGAGTATTTATTTGTAGGAATTGATGATTTTTCAAGAGAACTTTATGCCGGTATTTATCCTGATAAATCACAGTTTAGTGCTGCTGAATTTCTTCGATGGGATCTGTCAGAACAGTGTCCCTATACTGTAGAATGCACCTATTCGGATAATGGTCGTGAGTATAAAGGTACATCAGAACATGCCTTTGTCGAAATGTGCCTAACACATAAGATTAATCAAAAGTTTACAAAGCCAGCTTGCCCTCAAACGAATGGAAAAGCAGAAAGAGTCATTCGAACACTCATGGAAATGTGGCATAATCAGGAGGAGTTTATCAGTTCAGATGATCGGAAAAAGAAGCTAAAACGATTTTTGAACTATTACAACACAGTAAAACCTCATAAGGGTATTAATGGTTTAACGCCTTATGAAGTTTTAGAAAATTATTTTAACACTGAAGTGTAAACAACCCGCCGATTTCTAACACCTAAAGCAATAAAGCTTTGGGATTTATTAGGGTCTGTTGAACATTCAAAATTTAATCACAATAACCTATTGAAAACATGATGACTATTGCAGTTTTCAGAGAATAAATCATTTCTTTTAAAAACAGTTTGTTATAGACCAATGTTCAACAAGCCCTAGTAAATAGAGTAGAGAATTTTACAACGAGTGCTTATAAAGGATTAAATTACCAAGACACTAATAAAATGGGTCTGCTATCATCTCAATAACATTGTTTATAATTTTTTTATAGAGATAGAGAGAAATGGATAGAAATCAGGTGATTGCACTTTCGGCAATCTTACAATCAGCAATACTTGTGAATCGATTAGCAACAATTGGCTCCATCCCCAACGAGGAGCGTAATCCATTACTTCACAGCATATTTGCGATGACACCTGAAAATATCCAAGATGTTTACGATGGTGTTGAAAATATTAAGCCGGGCTTACAAGGATTCGCGCAAGGATTAAAAAATGTGCCTAGCCAAGCCAAAATTTACTTCTATTCGCTAATCTCTCTAGAAAAAAGTTTAAGTAATGATTCAGAGACATTAACAATTCTAGCAAGTGGCTTAGAATCAATCTCAACACGCTTACAGCACTTTGATATGACCCATGAAAATATCATTGCCGGTATTGCCGATCTTTATACGCAAACATTAAGTAAACTCTCCCCTAGAATTATGGTAAGGGGCGATCAAGCAGTTTTAAGCCAGCCACATATCACAAACGAAATTAGAACACTTTTATTAGCAGGAATTCGCTCAGCAATGCTCTGGCGCCAATATGGCGGTACTAAATTTTCACTACTCTGGCCTTGGAATAAATTACCAGAAACAGCGCATCAAATTCTTCTTGAAATTTAATACCACTAAAAAAGCCACTCAATAATTGAACTGCACCCCAAAAGTTGGACACAACTTTGGGGTGTTTTTATATGGCTAAATATGTAGGATTTTATCGCGTTGTTTACAGTATTAGGAGAAAATACTGTTATGAATATCCATCGAAAAACAAAATTAACGCCGTTTCATCGAGAAGAGATTTGGCGATTACATCATCAAGAAAAATTTACCGTAACCTATCTAGCTGAGCGTTTTATGGTAAGCAGACCTACGATCTATAAAGTACTAAAACAAGGTAGATTGAACTTGTTTGTGCCATTAGCTAGTAAAAATGAACGTTATAGAACAATTAAGTATGGCATTAAACGTCTTGCAAAGATTGAAAAATCTATTGAAGAGAAACTTAAAAAGAGGGCTAAACGTTATAACAAAAACTATCCTGGCGAGATGGTCCATGTGGATACTAAACGGCTCCCTCTTTTAAAAGGAGATCTTAAAAATCGCACTAGAGAGTATTTATTTGTAGGAATTGATGATTTTTCAAGAGAACTTTATGCCGGTATTTATCCTGATAAATCACAGTTTAGTGCTGCTGAATTTCTTCGATGGGATCTGTTAGAACAGTGTCCCTATACTGTAGAATGCACTTATTCGGATAATGGTCGTGAGTATAAAGGTACATCAGAACATGCCTTTGTCGAAATGTGTCTAACACATAAGATTAATCAAAAGTTTACAAAGCCAGCTTGCCCTCAAACGAATGGAAAAGCAGAAAGAGTCATTCGAACACTCATGGAAATGTGGCATAATCAGGAAGAGTTTATCAGTTCAGATGATCGGAAAAAAAGCTAAAACGATTTTTGAACTATTACAACACAGTAAAACCTCATAAGGGTATTAATGGTTTAACGCCTTATGAAGTTTTAGAAAATTATTTTAACACTGAAGTGTAAACAACCCGTCGATTTCTAACACTAAATATTCTTTTGATTTTAAATTACAAGTAATTCAGTTTTATCTTGATAATCATGGTTATCAAGCGACTGCTCGCTACTTTAATGTAGAATGCACAACTGTCCGTAAGTGGGTGAAAGCTTATCAGTATCATGGAGCTGAAGGTATAAAACCCAGAACTTCTAAACTTAACTATACGGCTGAATTTAAGCTACATGTTGTAACTTACATGACATTAAATAACCTTTCTATCCGAGAGACTGCTGCATATTTTAATATTCCTGCATTTACTTCTATATTAGAATGGAAATCTCTCTTTAAAATGGGTGGTTTAGATTCGCTTAAACCACGCCAGAAAGGTCGACCTAATATAATGAAACGTCCCAAAAAGCCAGATAATAGAACAGAGCAGGAAAAGCTGATTGATGCATTAACCGCTGAGCTTCTCTATCTCCGCGCGGAGAATGATGTCTTAAAAAAGTATCAAGAGTTGGAAGAGAGGGAGGAACAGCGAAGGCTCAAACTGAAACAATCGAGGAGTTAAAAGAGAAGCATCCTTTAACACTCCTACTTAAAGTGACCCATCTTGCGAGAAGTAGTTATTATTATCATCGAAAGTCACTCTTCTCTGCTGATCCGGAAAGTGATCTTAAAGCGAAAATATTGTCAATTTATCATGAGAACAAGGGGCGTTATGGCTATCGCAG
Source organism: Ignatzschineria rhizosphaerae (assembly GCF_022655595.1). Classification (NCBI taxonomy): domain Bacteria; kingdom Pseudomonadati; phylum Pseudomonadota; class Gammaproteobacteria; order Cardiobacteriales; family Ignatzschineriaceae; genus Ignatzschineria; species Ignatzschineria rhizosphaerae. The sequence continues at coordinate 2,761,819 of NZ_CP093379.1, read as the reverse complement.
AATTACAGCAATACTAAGGCGAGAGTTCATCATTAACCATAAGAAAGTCCAGAGGCTAATGAAACAGTTGAACCTAAAATCTTTGATTCGTCCAAAGAAATATCGTTCTTATAAAGGCCAGATTGGAAGAGTTGCTAAGAATCTTTTACAACGTCAATTTACAGCAAGCAAGCCTAACCAAAAATGGGTAACAGATGTTACAGAGTTCAAAGTCAATGGGGAGAAACTCTATTTATCTCCGATTCTAGATCTCTATAATCAAGAAGTTATTAGTTATGAAATTACAAAAAGACCAAAATATGAATTAGTCGAACGGATGTTGGAGAAAGCCTTAATATACTTACAAAGTAGTAAGAGAGGTCGAGAAAAGCTGATCCTTCATTCAGATCAAGGTTGGCAATATCAAATAGCTCAGTATCAACAAAACCTAAAGAAAAACAATATTAAACAGAGTATGTCCCGTAAAGGTAATTGCTATGATAATGCTGTCATAGAGAACTTTTTTGGGATATTAAAATCAGAATTTTTTTACACACAACGGTTTGAATCAGTAGATCATCTTCAAACAGAGCTACACAAATATATTGATTATTACAATCACAAACGAATTAATCTTAAATTAAAAGGACTAAGCCCAATAGAATATCGAACTCAGTCCTTGTCTTTATAATTTTAAACTGTCCAACTTTATGGGGTCACTTCATAATGAGTGGTTTTTTATCTATAAGCTAGAATAAATAATCTAGAATAACCTAGGCTAAAACGCGCTTACCTTCCCCTTCAGGAATTTCTATAATCAAACGAGGGACACAAATGCCGGAAACAGATTCCCGAAGCGCATTGACAAGCGCAATCCCTCGCTCATTTTCTACCACAAAATGACTTGTCCCCCGCGCTAAATCCATTTGATGCAGATAATAAGGTTTCACGCCATTTTCAATTAACGTTCGCATGAGATCGGTTAATACCGGCAAAGAATCATTCACTCCCTTTAATAGCACTGATTGAGAGATCAATAATACACCACGCTTACGAAGCGCTAATAATGCTTTTCGCGCAGATAAAGAGAATTCAGATGCATGATTGGCATGCAATACAATTGTTAATGCTTTACCGCGATCTACTATACTCTCTAAAAGATTTAATAATTCATCTGTGATTTTCTCTGGCGAAATCACAGGGATTCTCGTATGAATTCGAATACTTTTTATATGATCGATTTCTACAAGCGCATCTAAAGCCTCTGCCAAGCGCCTCGCAGAAAGTACAAGCGGATCTCCACCCGTCAAAATGACTTCCCATAGCTCTTTATGGGCCCTGAAATACTCCATGGCTAAAGCCAGATCTGGTTTTGATAACGTTTCCCCTTTTTGCCCGATCATCTCTTTACGAAAACAAAATCGGCAATAAACCTCGCAAAGCTGAGTAATCTTTAAAAGTGCACGATCCTCATAACGATGTACAACTCCAGGAGCCGGCGAGAAACGGCGATCACCAATAGGATCATCTAATTCACTTGGTAGGATATTCGCTTCTTCTTTAGATGGAACAAACTGACGCACTAAAGCATCATAATCACCCCCCTTAGAGTCTGCCATCTGCGCTTGCATTGTTGGACTGACTTTAATTTGAAATTCTCTAGCAACCGTTTCAATCTCTGAACTTTCGGTTAATAAATTTTCAGAATAAAGATCCTCGAGACTCGTCCAATATCGGCTCATTGCGTTATACTACCTTTTAATAAAATTTGTGTCGTCATCATAAGGGATTTTACATGAATAAGAGAGTAATTTGTTTAATGGGCCCAACTGCCACCGGAAAAACTGAAATGGCAATGCGCATAGCAGATGAGCTTCCTGTCCAAATTATCTCCGTTGATTCTGCGATGATTTATCGCCACATGGATCTTGGCACCGCCAAACCCGATAGCGAAACATTAGCAAAATACCCTCACAAACTAATTAACATCTGCGAACCAACAGAGCGATACTCTACAGCAGAATTTAGAAGAGATGCAACTCTTGCAATAAAGGAGAGCTTTGATGCCGGTAAAACACCACTCCTTGTCGGTGGAACATTCCTCTATTTCCAATCTTTACTCGAGGGTATTTCCCCAATCCCTTCTGTTAGTGAGCCTGTCTTAGCAACCTTAAATGAACGCTTAATAAAGGAAGGCTCTGCTTCACTTCATCAAGAACTCCTCACAGTGGACCCTGAAAGCGGCGCACGACTCAATCCTAATGATTCTCAACGTGTATTACGCGCATTAAGTGTTTTTCATGAAACAGGACAGCCACTAACCTACTTTTGGTCTCTACCTAAAAAATCAGGCTTAGATTATCCTTTTATCAAACTTGCACTTGCTAATAACAATGAGAAAAAACGCAATACACAGATCGCCAATCGCTATCAAAGTATGATCAAATCAGGGCTAGTTGAAGAAGTATTTAATCTACGGAAACACTATCCTGAGCTGAACCTTGATTATCCATCAATGCGCGCCGTAGGGTATCGTCAAATCTGGAACTATCTTGAAGAAGAAACCACATTAGAAGAAGCCATAGAGCTTGCAATTATTGCAACTAGACAATACGCCAAAAGACAAAGAACTTGGTTACGCCGCGAGGAGAATCTCACAACTTTTGATGTCGGAGCACCTAGTTATGCCCAAAATGTTCTTTCTACAGTCAATGATTTTTTAGCAAAACAATCATGACATCAGCTTATAACATACCTTCATTTTGTTTCTCTTCTAAATCAGCTTGCTTTGATGCCTGTTCTTCTTGCAATTCTTCCATTAATTCATCACCCACTTCATGTAAAGGCGTTTGAAGATTATTGTAATTTAATAAAATTGAAGCCTCTGTGATTGGCAAACTACTATTATATTCAAGCTCATTAATAAAACTATCCATTAACTCATCTAGATCTGCTTCATCCATCGATTTATTCACCGCTAATAGATAACGGACACTCAATGTTTCAATATCGTTAGGTAGACGCCAATAGAGCTCTTTAGGAACATGGGTTTGATAAAAATAACGATGCCTTTGGAAAAAGTTTTTAGGAAGTTCTTGCACAATAGAAATAGGCTCACCATCACAGAGCGTATTTAATTGGCGGACAATCTTATTAGGATGTGCACCAATAACAAACGCAACATTCAAATCAAAACTACAAAAACGATCGACTAAATCCTGAGATTCTAGATGCTCTACCGATAATTTTCGCTCATCCACACTCATGGCTTTCAATACTTCCGAGAGCACATTTTCCTGCGCTTTTTGTTGTAAAACGCCATATTTCATCCCCGGTTTAAAAAGACTAACTTCATCAATCCCTCGTGTTACCACCGTAAATGCTTGATGGTATAACGGCAGCACTAATTGAAAATCTCGTTTCAGTTTTTCATTAAAAAATTGCTCGGAGGTAATAATAAAATCATACTCTGCACGCTCTTTTCGAGTGAGCTTTCCTGGTTCAAAATAGGCTTCTTTACAGCGATGATAAGGGTGAATCACTTCATAGCTTACGCATAGATGATCACTAATCGCCCGATCTAATGCCGATGGTGTCTGCCTTAATATCTTAATCTCACGTTTATCATTCGCAAATACCGGTAATAGCATGACGAATAGAGCGGTGAAACAGAGCAATTGGAGATATTTTTTCATAAACTACCTAAATTCGATATTTATCTACAGCTATCGATCCCTCAAGACTTCAAACAAGAACCTTAAAAACAAAAAGCCCGAATCTTTGTGAGATTCAGGCTTCTTAATTTGGCTCCTCGACCTGGGCTCGAACCAGGGACCCCTTGATTAACAGTCAAGTGCTACTACCAACTGAGCTATCGAGGAATTAAGGATTGCTATATTAAGCGAAGATTATAGATCTGTCAAACTGATATCACCATTTGATAAACTTTTAACCAATAATACGAATTACGCTTTTGAAAAAAGCGCCTTAATACGCAAATCATCTTGTAGAAATTCCCGAAAGTGACGCGCGATATTTATTAAAAGCGCACGATCTTCCGCAATCATTGAGAACATCTCCGCCTCTGGATCAAATTATAGCTTATCTATCTCTGCCGGAAGCTCCTGAGTTACAAAACTTTCTACAATACGTTTCCAAGCATAACCATTAAAGTCATCTTTCTCAATGCCACACTTTTTAGCTAATAGATCCATCACAGGCTCATTATAAAAAGCATCTGCCATAAAGAAAAAAGATGACTTTCCCATATCATGCTGCAATATGTGAAATGGCTTCAATGACTCTGACATACCCATTTTTTTAATCCTAATTAATACTTTATAATCGCTTAATTTAAGCGACCTCTTTAAATGATAATTCAACGCTATTGATGTAATTACCGGTAAAGGGAAGAATCTTAAAGCACATATCCTCAATCTCTACCACATCATTTTCTGCAGGTAAACTACCGGCATTTTTCATGATCAGACCACTTAAAGTCTCCACATCTTCTTCATCAAAATCTCGTTTAAAATAGGTATTAAACTCCTCTAAGGGAATTAAGGCATTAATCACAAAAAGATTTTCGCCCACCACTTTTACCAGCTCTTTTGGTTCTTCCGCACGATCATGCTCATCATCTATATCGCCAACAATCTGCTCTAATAGATCTTCAATCGTAATAAGCCCTGAGACAGAACCATACTCATCAACTACTAATGCAAGATGTGTGCGTTTATTTCGAAAATCATTAATCAGCGCTGTCACAAACTTCCCTTCAGGCACATACTCTACTGGGCGGATCAATGATTTAATATCTAACGTCTTTGCCCCCACATAAGGCAGCAAATCTTTTGATAATAAAACGCCCATAATCTCTTCATGATTTTCAGATAACACAGGGAAACGTGAATGCCCAGACTCAATGATTCGTTTTAGAATCTCTTCTGGCTGATCATCAATCGCAATTGTAATCATCTTTGCACGAGGGACCATGATATCTCTGACAATTTGGTCAGATCCGGCAATAATTGCCCGAACCATTTCTGCCGCATCATCACTGATTAATCCTTCAACCCTTGCTGCTTCACAATCTTGAATTAATCTCTCAACACTTATATCTCTATTTTTATCGAATCCTAGTCGTTGCAACCAAGACTCGCCTTTCCTACTTCCTTCTTCAGCCATTGCTTTAATATTACCTCTAATGGATCAATATACTGTGATAGGCTCATTTATTGCTCTAGATTAACCCGATCTTTTTAAAAATGCTACAACTGAAAGCAATGGAAACTATATTTTTCATTGAGGTAACTATCTTATATAATGCGATCTTGCATCAGAATATTAATGTCTGACAACGAAAATTTAAGGTTTCTCCTAACATATAAGAGCGTAGAAAAAATTGATTTTTATCATAGCTTCTACCACTCTTCACTTTTCAGCTGGTTGTATCTATCCCTATGAAAGAAAAAAAGAAACATCTCACCACAGGTGAACGAGTCAATCGCGCGATCGCATACTTAATGCGACTTGTAATCTCAGTGATTGTGATTGTTGCGCTCATTACATTGCCGATCTTTGGTTACTTTATTATTAAAGCAGACCAAGAAGTCACCCCTGAATTTACCAATCGTCAATGGTCGCTTCCTGCTAGAGTTTACGCAAGACCTCTTGAGTTATTTGTAGGTCAAGATTTAAAACCTAAAGATATGGTTCAAGAATTAGAGTGGATTATCTATCGCCCCTCTAAATCGCTATCTCAACCTGGAACTTACTATCATGACACGACCAATAATACTATTGGCGTGCATACAAGACCATTTACCTATAGCGATGGTATAGAAACACCTAAGACTTTTAGAATTAGTTTTAACAAAAATAAAATTACGAACATCAAAGATCTAAGTTCTGATGAAGAGATCTCTTTAACACGTATTGAGCCGCTCTTAATCGCATCGATCTATCCTTCACATAATGAAGATAGAATCCTTCTAAAACGAGAAGAGATTCCCCCCATGCTGATAGATACATTATTAGCAATGGAAGATCGTGCTTACTATCAACACTTTGGAATCAATCCCAAGGGGATTATACGAGCAATTATTACCAACTTTAGAGCCGGTGGTAACGTTCAAGGAGGATCAACCTTAACGCAGCAACTCACTAAGAACTACTTCTTAACTCCTGATAAAACGATTAAACGTAAAATCCAAGAGATGTTTTACTCCATCGTTTTAGATTGGCGTTTTGAAAAAGATGAAATTCTTGAAGCATACGTCAATGAAATCTATCTTTCACAAGATGGTGATCGTGCGATTCACGGTTTTGGTTTAGCATCTGAGTTCTTCTTTGGAAAACCTGTCAACGAGCTCTCTATTGGTGAAATTGCAACACTTGTTGCCGTCATTCCAAGCCCAAGCCGCTACAATCCACGCCGTAATCCTGAAATTGCGATTAAACGCCGTAATCTAATTATCGATGTGTTAGTTGAACAAAATCTATTAGGCGCTGAAGATGCAGCGCTCGTTAAAGCAGAGCCACTTCGTATTTTAGAAAACCCACCACCAGCGAATACAAAATTCCCAGCATTTATTGAACTTGTTCATAAGCAACTTAGAACGCAATATAGTGCAGATCAACTAAACTCTGGGGGGCTACGCATCTTTACAACGCTAGACCCGATCGCACAAGATTATGCAGAGAAATCAGTGATGGAATCACTAGCACAAATTGAGAAAGATCGTGGAATGCGCGAACCAATTCTCCAGGGTGCGATTGTTATCGCCAAGAATAATACCGGTGAAATCGCCGCTATTGTGGGTGATAGAAACGTTCGTATGGCAGGATTTAATCGTGCGCTCAATACCAATCGTCCTATCGGATCTTTAGTAAAACCTTTTATCTATTTAAGAGCCTTAGAAGAGCCGAGCCGCTACTCACTGGCAACGCCTTTAGATGATGCGCAAAAGGTCAGTTTATCTATTGGCGGCAAAAAATGGGAGCCCAATAACTACGATAGACGCCTTCACGGCTGGGTACCACTAATTACTGCCCTTGCTAAATCATATAACCTACCGGTGATTAGAGTAGGGATGGATATTGGTTTAGAAAATGTGATCGACACACTTTACCGTCTTGGCGTAAACCCTGTGCAATATAACTTGCCGGCAGTTCCTGCATCCCTTTTAGGATCTGTAGATTTACCACCATTAGAAGTTGCCCAAATCTACTCAACGATTGCAAATGCCGGTTATTACACACCCTTAAGAGCTATTAGAGAAGTAACTGACAGCAATAGCAATCTTTTAGCACAAGCAGAAGTTGATCCTATTCAAGCGGTAGAACCTGCGCCAAACTATCTCATTACTCAAGCGATGATCGATGTTGTGAACCAAGGAACCGCTGGTTCTGTTCGCCATAGCGTAGGTAACATTCGTATGGCTGCGAAAACAGGAACAACCAATGACTATCGCGATAGCTGGTTTGCTGGATTTACCGGCAACTACACCGCCGTTACTTGGGTTGGTCGTGATGACAACAAACCTATTAACCGATTAACAGGTACTCGCGGAGCGCTCCCAATTTGGGCAAATGCAATGAAAAACCTACATCTTGAGAGTATCTCGTTAGAAAAGCCAGGCGATATTATTGATGTTGCTGTAGATCTCTCTACAGGGCTGCTTCCACCAAGAGAGAAATGTGCCGATACAAAGATTCGTACCCTACCCTTTATTAGAGGGTATCAACCTAGCTATACAAGTGAATGTTATTACTTGCCAGCAACCCCAGACTCAGGAGGCTTTATTTTTGAATAGCATGAGTAATAACTCCTACTGTATTACTCCATTAATCTATGATAAATTAGAGCTTCTATTTATGCATAACTAATCATCATGCAACAGAATTTGTTTAAGGATATTTTCGTGAAAAGAAATACCATTTTTTTAATAAGCCTTTTAGTATTAACTGCATGTGCTAGCACTGCGCCACAAGGTGCTCGTGTTCGCCCTGTAGATGGCCAACCATATCATCCTTCATTTTCTAATGAAGGTGCTACAAAAGCTTATGCGTTACAAGATACCCCTCCTGTTCAAGCACCTCAAAGTAATGAGGTAGGATTTTTGGGAAATCAACCCCAACAAAATCCAGGTGGAAACCCTGTCTTCCCTACAAACTCGGCAAATGAGCAATGGCCTGCGGTGAATAATAATGCACAGCAAGCACACACTCCTGCGGCTGTGAATAATCATTCACCAGCACCCCGAGGATATGACGTAGCGACAGCAACTCCTCCTACTCAAGCAGCAACTGGAACGCAAACTCCCCCTCCGGCACCTAGTGGCGGAAATGCAGTCAAAGTTCTTCTTGATGACGCCCGCAAAGCCGTACAAGAAAATCGCCTAGATAAAGCTGCTAGCTCTCTTGAAAGAGCAGTGCGCTTAGAGCCTAGAAATGCGAGTATTTGGTACGATTTAGCACAAATTCGTCTTCACCAGAAGAATTATGCCGCTGCAGAACAAATGGCCAATAAATCTATTAGCTTTACGAAAAACGAAGATCTCATTAAGCGAAACCGTCAAATTATCACCGCGGCACAGAGCGCCCGATCAGCTGGCAACTAGATCGCGTATGATAATTTAATAATTTTAATTAATTTAAAACGTAAGCTTGATCTAGCCCACCGGACAATTGTCTCTTGGGCTTCATCTGCATTTGTAAATAATAAATAATAACTTTTGAGCAATAGAGATCTTCAGATACGACTCTTAACGACTACACATATAAGAGCCTATCGCTTTTAATATCTCTATTTCTCTATCGGAGAAACAATGAAGCGGATGCTAATTAACGCAACTCAGCAAGAAGAAATGCGAGTTGCCCTTGTCGATGGACAACATTTATATGATTTAGACATTGAAAATGTCGCAACTAAACAGAAAAAAGCGAATATTTATAAAGGGAAAATTACCCGTATTGAACCATCTCTCGAAGCTTGCTTTGTTGATTATGGTTCAGAGCGTCACGGGTTCTTACCATTTAAAGAGATCTCTAGAGAGTATTTCAAAAATAGTGGTGATCACTCAATCGCGATTAAAGACCAACTAGAAGAGGGCTTAGAGCTCATTATCCAAGTTGAACGTGAAGAGCGTGGCAATAAGGGTGCAGCTTTAACAACCTTTATCTCTCTTGCTGGCCGTTATCTCGTTTTAATGCCAAATAACCCAAGAGCAGGTGGAGTTTCCCGCCGTATCTCCGGCAAAAACCGTGCTGAAATACGTGATGCGATGGCGGCATTAACGGTTCCAGATGAGATGGGACTTATTGTTCGCACCGCAGGGATGGGCCGCACGGCAGAAGAGCTCCAGTGGGATCTTGACTATCTCATCATGCTTTGGGAAGCCATTATTGATGCCGGTAAACGCCCAGCGCCGCTCTTAATCTTCCAAGAGAGCAATATCATTATTCGGGCACTTCGTGATTATTATCGTAGTGATATTGGCGAAATTCTTATTGATGATGAAACGGTCTTTAAAGAAGCGGAAGTATTCATTAATAACATCATGCCGCAAATTGGCGATAAGATTAAACTCTATGATGATCAAATCCCGCTCTTTACACGTTTCCAAGTAGAGTCACAAATTCAAACAGCTTATGAGCGTAACGTCAGATTACCCTCTGGCGGGGCGCTTGTATTTGACCATACAGAAGCATTAGTCTCAATTGATATTAACTCAGGCCGCTCAACAAAAGGGGCGGATATTGAAGATACAGCGCTTAATACAAATATTGAAGCCGCTGAAGAGATTGCACGCCAACTAAAATTAAGAGACCTTGGTGGCCTCATCGTAATCGACTTTATCGACATGCTCGATAGCAAAAACCAACGTAAAGTAGAAGGTGCACTTCATGACGCCCTAGCATCAGACCGTGCTCGTATTCAAGTGGGACAGATCTCTCGATTTGGTCTTCTTGAGATGTCACGTCAGCGTCTTCGCCCTTCTCTTGATGAAACCTCGCATATTGTTTGTCCTCGATGCGAAGGTCAAGGAACAATTCGTGATACAAAATCACTCGCACTTGGCATTTTACGCATTATTGAAGAAGAGTGCTTAAAAGAGCGTACTTCAGAATTAGTGATTCAAGTACCTGTTAATGTGGCTGTCTATCTTCTTAATGAAAAACGCTCAGATGTGGAAGATATTGAAACTCGCCTTAAAGTTCGCGTGATTGTCATTCCTGATTCAAACTTTGAAACCCCGCATTTCCATATCACTCGTTATCGTGTCAATGATGAAGAGACGGGTTTAGATAGTGAAAACCATATCATCAAAGAAGAACTAACTATTGATGATATTCGTAACCAAGCTGTCATTCAGAATAAAAAGCTAATGGAAAAACCGGCTGTATCAGGAATTTCTCCTATCGCTCCGCCACCTAAAACGGCTGAAAAGGTAGAGGTCAAAGAAGCTGAAAAATCAGAAGGTATTTTTACTTCACTCATCACCTTCTTCAAAAACTTATTGGGCAATAACGCGTCCGATAATAACGAGAAGCAAAAAGATAAAAAACGCTCATCAAAAGATCAGCGCCGTAATAACAATCGTTCTAAAAACAGCCAAAACCAACGTCCTCGCAATAATAATCAGCGTCAACGTAATCAACGTCACAATCATCCTAGTCGCAATACTATTGAGACTATCGAGCGTGAAGTTGATAGTAATGCGGCATTTAATCAAGAAAATGGATCTCAAACGGAGCAACAAGGTCAGCAACGTCATAATCGTCGCAATAATAACCAAAACCGTGATGAAAGAAATAATCAAAATCAGCGCCGCAATCAACGCCAAAATGCCAATCAAGCCCAAGAAAATGGACAAGATTCTCAAGCTCGTGAGCAAAAAGGCAAAGAGGTGACCCAAGAACGTGAAACTCGCGATAATCATCAACGTGATAACCAACGTCAAAATGATCGTCGTAACCGCGGCAATGATCGTGAAAATCAAGGTGAAAACCAAGATCAACGCGAACAGCAACGTGAAAGAAATCGTAATGCTCGCAAATCCCAAGACAATAACCCAGCTGTAGAAGAGGAAACCTCAAAAAATAGTGAAGTAATTGAAACAGAAGAGAGAGCGCCGCGCCAACAACGTAATCGCCGCAATAATCGCAAGGTTGAAACACCGGTTGTAACCAATGATAAAGGCGAAGAGATTATCGAAGTCAAAGTCGGTGAAGAGACCCGCGAAAGAACTATTCGCAAAGGCCGCCCTCGTGTTGCAAAAGCTGAAGTTACCGAAGATCAAGCAGTTAATAACGCCCAAACTTCAGATAGCGATGCAAATACTTCAGAAAGCCAGGTAGAAACACCTAAAAATGAGAAGCCTCGCACGCCACGCGAACCAAGAAAACCTCGCGAAAGACGCCCAAGAGTAGCCGCTGAAACCAATGAAAATACTCAAACGACAACTGAGAAAAAAGTCGTGAGTGATCATACTGAAACAGAAAAAAACATCCCAACAAAAGAGGCGGTAAATGTTTCAGGATCAGAGGAGCCTACGGCACAAGCAAAAGAAGCCCCAACTAAAGCTGAAACTGCGAAGAGCGAAGCAATTTCAGAAGCTAATAGTGAAACCACAACAGAGCTAGATATCAATGCAATGATTCCTGATTCTGTTATCCAACCAGCTGAAAAAGAAGCTTTAGCAGAGGTAGAAGAGATTTCTGACAAAGCAGTTGAGGTTAAAGAAAATACGGAAATTAACATCGCTCACGAAGCTGTAGAAGCTAAGGTTACTGAAGCGAAATCTAATGATACAAAATCGGTTCAAACAGAATCAATTCACGTTGAGACTCATGAATCTAAAAGCGTCAAAGTAGATACAACTTCAGAGCAGGTAACAGCGCCTCAAGCGACTGCTAAAGGTGAAGCCATAGTAGAAAATACAGAAAATGTGACTAAAGCTGCACCAGAAAATGCCGAAGAACCTGTAAAAAACAGCACTCCTCAACAGTAATTTTCTGATTAAGAATATCTATAAGAGCCTTTCGATAATTCAATAAGCCTTTTCATTGAATTATCGAGAGAAAGCTCCTATTATAGATATTGTCAAGAGAACGGGAGTTAAACCCCGCTCAAACAATTTCCGAATCACTTTGTAAACTAAGGAGTTTTCAATGACTTTTGATACAGACTTTACTTACCGTATCCCTAAAACTGTTGGTGATACTTTAGACGCGTTTGAAGTTGTTGCAGCAAAACCAGGTTTTAACCTTCCTGAAGAAAACGGCGTTTCAGCATTTGAAACAATCACTGAGAAATCATTCGAAGGTAAATGGAAAATCATTTACTTCTATCCAAAAGATTTCACATTTGTTTGCCCAACTGAAATCGTTGAGTTTGACAAAATTGCGAAAGAATTTGAAGACCGTGATGCTGTTCTTATGGGCGGTTCAACAGACAACGAATTCTGTAAATTAGCATGGAGACGTGACCATCCAGATTTGGATAAATTAGGCCACTACTCATTTGCTGACCCAGCAGGTGAATTAGTAGACATGCTTGGTGTTCGTGATGTTGAATCAGGCGTTTGCTTACGTGCAACATTCATCGTTGACCCACATAACATTATCCAACACGTATCTGTAAACCCAGACAGCGTTGGCCGTAACGTTCCTGAAGTTTTACGTATCCTTGATGCGCTTCAAACTGACGAATTATGCCCATGTAACCGCCCAGTAGGTGGCGCAACACTTTAATTCTTCTTTGAATTAAAACGGGTAAAAACATCAAAGCCTTTTGGAGAAATCCAAAAGGCTTTTTTATTAACCTATAGCGAAATATAGTGATTTCCAAATAAAATCAGAAGTCAAAATTTATTAGTTAGTCATCCTTCTAAAATAGGTTGATGAGTAGCTGGGTCGAATGCTTGCATATTTTTTGAAATTACGTGCCAGCAGTTTTAAGCCTTTTCGGCTCGTATCGGAATTTAATGCGGAATAGCTATAGGCTCAAAACAGACTGAACTAGATTGCCGGTACCATCGATTACGGGAAATGAAAAAACGGTTCTATCCAGTATCGTGCAAGCGTATTTGATACACACCTAGTACTGCTCCCCTTTTAAGATAGTACTTCTTAAATCAAATTGACTCTCACGATATATCTCACATAGCATATCACTCAAACATGCTAAGCTAAGAAGCTACCCTAACTAAAAAAGCCTACTAAGCCATGATCAATAAAACACAATTTCAAGTAACCTATCATGGTAAATCTTATGATTTAAAACTCCATCAGCAAAGTTTTAAATTACAAATATCTGATCGACATTCCCAAAGAGCGACTATAGAAATAGTGGCTATTAGTGAAAAGCAGTTAGTCAGCTATCAGGATCCTGATATAGGTAATACAGATTATATTGATACTATTGCGCTTTTTATCGAGCACTTACAAATCCCCCTCTCCGACATTAAACAGAAGGACTTCAGATCACTGCAAGCGATTATCATCGATTATGAACAAAACTGGGCACTCACCCCCCACCCGATGCTAACTACCACCTCTGATATCATAGGCGTTATCACCACACAACAAATCCACCCTAGCGGTGATTATATAACCGCCTTAAAAGCCGGTTTTACGCATCTATCTAATGGTCTTTTCCAAATTTCGTTAACAGGAAAAACAGATGATATCAATAATGAGGCAGTATCTGATTTTTCACTAATATTTCAAGCCAATTTAGAAATAGAGGTTTGGGATGCACAATCAAGCTGCGATCTTCGAGAGTTGTTTACGAGCTATTTTCATGAGCAAGATTTTGAAATATCTATTTTATTATCAGATGAAGGTGTGCAACAGATATTAACAGCAACTGTCAAAGAGACCGCCTTGCATGAACACTAAAACTTACGACTTTGAATCTTCCTCTTTTCGTTTTTTACTTAAACGTGATCGCTTCGCCCGAGGGTGCGCTGCATCAAATACCTTTGCTAAATGATTAAAATTTAAGTGTGTATAAACTTGAGTTGTTGCAATATCTGCATGACCTAACAACTCTTGCACTAAACGAATATCTTGACTTGATTCAAGCACATGCGTTGCCATTGAATGCCGAAGTAGATGGGGATGCAAATTAATATTCACGCCACTTTTCTCCGCATAAGCTTTAACCCGGCGACTAATTTGCCGATCTGACAAGGCATCGCCTTTTTTGGAGATAAAGAGCGATAAGTGATCATCTAAACCATTATCAGCCTGTAACCACATCTCTCTTACTGTAAGCCATTTTTGAAGGGCTTGCAGCGCTTTATCCCCCATCGGTACAACACGATCCTTTCCTCCTTTACCATCGATCACTCTTAACATCTGCTCTTGAAAGTTGATATGAGGAATTTTTAACGCAGCAATCTCAGCTAAACGAAGCCCACTTGAATAAAGCAGCTCTAAAACTGCCAAGTCTCTTACTTCTAGATCATTTTCTGGCGGACGATCTAAAATCTGATTTAAAAGATCTGCCTCAACAACTTTAGGTAGGCGGCGCTCTTTTTTTGGGGGAGAAATTAACCGTGCATAATTGTAAGTAATGAGCGCTTTTTCGAATAAAAATTGATAAAAAATGCGAATAGAGGCGAGTTGCGTTTCAATACTAGCGCTATTGAGTTTTCGCTTGCCACTATCCATGGGCTTTTTAGCCCGAAAGATAATATAACCTCGAAGCACCTTATCATCACACAACGCCCAATCATCTATTTGTTGCTGCATTAAGTATTGAATAAGTTGTGTTAATGCAGTTTGTTTCACACGAACGCTATGCGCCTCAAATGTTAGACTATAAGTCTCTAAAAATAGATTCGCCTCTGTTACCAGAGGCGATTGTAGTTCTATCATTAATAAGATCTCTTTAATTCCTACTGTAGACCTAAGGTTCTACGTAAATGCTCAATCGAGAACATCTCATCAAACTTATCTGCTTCCATTAAGCCACGCTCTAAAATAACATCTCGAACGCTCTTTCCTGTTTTAGCACAAATACGTCCCACAATGTCTCCCTCACCATGACCAATAATTGGGTTAAGGTAAGTAATAATCCCAATTGAATTAAGGATATAGTTAAGACAATATGATTCATTTGCCGTAATTCCAGAGATACAACGATCTTGCAATGAGCGGCAGGCATTTGTTAAAAGCATCATTGATTCAAATGTTGATTGCGCCACCACAGGCTCCATTGCATTTAATTGCAATTGCCCTGCCTCTGCCGCCGTTAAAACAGCTGTATCATTTCCAAACACTTTAAAACATGCATTGTTAACAGCCTCTGGCAATACAGGGTTAACTTTTGCCGGCATAATCGAGCTTCCTGCCTGCAACTCAGGAAGGTTAATCTCTTTTAAGCCTGTACGAGGTCCTGATGAGAGCAGACGAAGGTCATTAGATAGCTTTGATAGCTTTACGGCTAAACCTTTCAATGCACTATGGAAATAAACGAAATCTGCTAAATCTGATGTCGCAGCAATTAAGTTTTCTGAAGGCACAAATTCAAAACCTGTAATCTCAGAGAGATACTTTGCCGCAATTTCTGGATAACCTTTAGGGGTATTAATACCTGTACCAATCGCTGTTCCACCTAGATTGGTTGCAAGTAGCGTCTTTCGAGCCATTTTTAGGTAATCAATGCCTGTTTTAATTTGAAAAGCAAAAGCCCCAAACTCCATTCCTAACGTCATTGGAACTGCGTCTTGTAGCTGGGTTCTGCCCATCTTTAAAACATCTGCAAATTCTTGCTCTTTCTGTTTCAACCCTTGATATAGATAATCAGCTGCTTCAATTAAGGCTTCAGAAACTTGGTAAAAAGCCACTCTCATCCCTGTTGGATAAGCATCATTAGTCGATTGAGATTCATTGACATGATCATTGGGGTTGATAATATCGTAACGCCCTTTCTCATAACCTAAACTCTCAAGCGCAAGGTTTGCGATCACTTCATTCACATTCATGTTAAGTGAAGTTCCAGCGCCCCCTTGAAATGCATCAATTGGAAAATGAATATAGTATGTATCATCCTTTAACAAGAGATCACAAGCTGTAATGATTGCATTCCCTACTTCAGGCTTGATCGTACCTAAATCCATATTCGCTTTAACTGCGGCTTTTTTAACGGCTGCTAAACCATAAATAAATTGTGGATTATCTCGGTTCTTTTGGGTTGAAATGGTGAAGTTATTGATTGCTCTTTGGGTGTGAATGCCGTAGTAAGCATCGCTTGGCACTGATAATTCCCCTAACAAATCAACTTCTAACCGGTAACCCATTTTCTTGTTCTCCACTTTACGAATTAAAATATTTTCCTTGTTTTACGTCTCTTAAACGCTTCTTATCCCGACTTGTAACATTTTCTGAGTGGGGCTGAGGGGATAATCGTCGGATTTCACGTTCGTGTTCTCTTCTTTCTATACTCTCTTGTGTTTCTTGGTACATCGTCATCGCCACAGATGCAGGACCTCTCTGCTCGATGAGCAAGCACACTTCAACCTCGTAGACAATTTGCAACTTACGAATCGTCACTAAATCACCTACAACCAGGTTTCTAGCAGGCTTTGCTTCAACACCGTTGACTTTCACGCGCCCTTTATTCACCTCATCTGTAGCAAGACGACGTGTTTTATAAAATCGGGCTGCCCATAACCACTTATCTAAACGCATAAGCACTCCTCACTCTATTTTGTTATATTAGATCGAAAAAAAAATTGCAAGCTTTAACATAAAAATAGCCGTATAAATACGGCTATCATCTTTTAACTATCTATTTTGGCATCTTGAGAGAGAATCATTATCTTTTACGATTCCTTGCTTGGCTCATCATCAGATAAGACAATATTGAGCTCTAAAACATCACAATCACCCTCTCGATCCATTGCGATATTAATCTGCTCTGAATCTACCGGTAGATAACGCTTCACAACTTCCAAGATATCTCTTTGAAGGTCTTGCATAAAGTCAGGATTACCTTCCATATTCTTTACACGCTCATGTGCAACGATAATCTGCAAACGCTCTTTAGCAATCGATGCCGTATTTGATTTCTGGCGTTTACCAAATAACAGTTTAAACATCTCTAGCCTCCAAACATACGTCCAAAGAATCCTTTCTTAGGCGCTTCAATAAAACGGTGAGGGAGATCTTTACCAAGGAATCTCTCCACAATATCATTAAATGCTTGCCCCGCATCAGACTCTTCATTCATAATCACAGGCTCACCTGAGTTAGAACATTGAAGTACCGCTGAAGACTCAGGCACAACTCCCACTAAAGGAATCCCTAAAATATCTAAAATATCTGTAACAGAGAGCATCTCTCCACTCTCCGCACGACTAGGATTATAGCGATTAATCACTAAATGCTGATTAACCTCTTTACCCTCTTCCGCCTTTTTAGTCTTGCTTGCAAGAATCCCTAAAATACGGTCTGAGTCCCTTACAGAAGAGACTTCTGGATTTGTCGTGATGATCGCATCATCTGCAAAATACATTGCAAGCTGCGCCCCCTTCTCAATTCCTGCAGGAGAGTCACAAATAATAAACTCAAAGCCCAGCTTATCGAGCTCTTGCATCACTTTCTCAACACCCTCTTTCGTTAAAGCATCTTTATCACGAGTTTGTGATGCAGGGAGAATATAGAGATTTTCAAGGCGACGATCTTTAATTAAGGTTTGTGCTAATGTTGCTTCATCATTCACAACATTGACAAAGTCATATACAACACGACGCTCACAACCCATAATAAGATCTAAGTTACGAAGCCCCACATCAAAGTCAATCACGGCTGTTTTATGACCATTTTTTGCGAGCCCTGCCGCTATGCTCGCACTAGTCGTTGTTTTTCCTACGCCACCTTTTCCAGATGTCACAACTACGATTCTTGCCACTCGTCGCCCCCAAATAATAAACTGCATTGATGCTTAAAATCATCAATGGTTAAACATCTTATTGTCTTTTTAAATTAATGAATTTGACTATCTCATAATCATTTTCCACTAATTTATCAATATCCAATGACTCTCTTTATCATTATAAACAATCTTCATTATTAAATAAGATAAATCGCGCTATAACTAATCGCTTATCCGCAAGGAGTCAACGATCTAATCTCTTTTAACGAAACGATAAACCTTAACGTTAATGAATCTATTATCTATCCTGACAATGAAACGCTTTATTATAGTATAAAACGTTACTTAAACTTCATTAATATAATGATTTACACAATTATTCAAATAAAACTATGCAAAATTACTTAATTAAAGCTTCAATCTTGATTTCATCCGCTTCAAGGTAGATCTGCACCATCTTTCCACGAAGTCTTTCGGGAATATCTTCTTCCATCTTGTAAAAGCCGGCGATGGAGACCAACTCTGCTTCTAGAGATTGGCAAAAAATTCTCGCCGCTCGATTCCCATGAATGCCTGCTAATGCTCGACCACGCAAGGCACCATAAATATGGATATTGCCATCGACTAAAAGTTCAGCACCTTCATTAACAGAGTTAACAACCACTAAATCACCACTCACCACTGACAATTGTTGTCCTGAGCGAATCTGTTGGACATGCATTGTAGTTTCTACCGGCATTGCCACGGGCGCTTCATCTTGCGTTAATACAGACTCAGCCTCAACAAGCTCAGCTTTAGCAACCGTTGTTTTAGTAGCTTCCATGATTGGCGCTTCTTCAACAATGGCGGATTCTTTAGCGTGATGAGCTTTAGATTTCATCCCGGTATCCGCTAAAATCGCCCAACCGGCCGCTTTTGCTTTCCCTTCTAAATCGGCATTCACATTACGCAATCCAACAGGAATCAAATCTCGTGATGTTAAAAGATTTTTAAGCCAGTTAAGGTCAAGATTATTACCTGCCTCAATTGCCGAAAGATCCACGATAAAAGGAACACCTTTAAAAAGCTGAGGGGATTTATCAACTTGTATTGATAAATCATCCTCTAATACTTTTAAATCTATCCCCTTAAGATAAAGAACCATCATCGCTGACAGTTCTCCCTTAATTTGAAATATTTTATTCTGTGTCATATGTCACTAAATAATCGTTATTAATTAATGATCGTGACCATCAGCATGAACATGACCGTGTGAAAGCTCTTGCTCTGTTGCATCACGTAATGCTACAACTTCAACTTCAAAGTTTAAATTTTGACCAGCTAAAGGATGGTTTGCATCTAATTTGATCTTTTCATCAGAAACTTCAAGTACTCTAAATGCCTGCATTTGGCCATCTGGTGTTGTACCAGTTACCTGCCAGCCCACTTGCACTTCTTCATCTTCTGGGAATGCGCTACGTGGTACTTCGATGATGAAATCTTCATTTGACTCACCATAACCTTCTGCTGGAGATACGCTAAATGCAAGCGTTTGGCCTTCTATTGCACCTTCTAATGCTTTTTCAAATCCTGGGATCATCATTCCATGACCTTGGATAAATTCTAATGCTTCTTGGCCTTTGTTAGTGTCAACCACATTACCTTGATCGTCTGTTAATGTGTAAATAACGCCAACTACTTTATCTTTTGCTACTGTCATTGAATGTTCCCTTTATCAATTTTACGAGTATAATTATGGCTTAACACTATACATTAATCTCAGCGCTAGATAAATGATTAAATCCTCATAATTTGAGCACGCGCAACATCTTTTCTCGATTCACTCACAAAATTGTAACTAAATATGAACGCACAACAACAAAAAGAAGCCGTTGCTAAAGCAGCATTAAAATATATCCCTGAAGATAAGATTTTAGGTCTAGGAACAGGGTCAACAGTTGACTGCCTAATCGCGCTCCTGCCAACGCTTCCTTTTAAAATAAAAGGGATTGCATCAAGCTCAGAGCGCACCTCAAAACAGGTAGAAGCTTTGGGAATCCCTGTCGTTGATCTAAAAGATATTACGGTGATTGATACCTATATCGATGGTGCTGATGAGATCAATCATCATCTGGCCATGATTAAAGGCGGTGGTGGCGCTTTAACACGTGAAAAAATTGTTGCTGCCCATGCCGAGCAATTTGTCTGTATTGCCGATGAGTCAAAACTTGTGGAAACTTTAGGTGCTTTCCCTCTTCCGATTGAAGTCATTCCTATGGCGGCTCATTTTGTCATTCGAAAAATGGAACAGATGGGGGCAAAAGCGAAAATTCGAGAAGGGTTTATTACCGATAACCATAACCTCATTGTCGATGTAGAAGGCTTAAAAATCACAAGCCCTATTCAACTTGAAGCCTCTATTAATCAGATTACGGGGGTTGTGACAAACGGTCTTTTTGCAGCACGCGGCGCAGATGTCCTCTTAATGGCAGATCAAGCCCTGAATATTCGTACCATCACAAAAAAATAGACTATTGGAAATATCCCTATGAATATATCTGAGATTTTTAAACGCTTTCTACTTCTCTTTATTGCAGGGGTACTCGTTTATTTTTCTTGGATTATTTATCGTGATAGCCGAGAGTTCCCTGAGATCGTCTCAACAGATCCCCAAATTGAATTAAGCGAATATGAGATTATTCGCTATAACCAAGCGGGAGATATAGAGTACTCTCTTGAAGGAGATTATCTTGTGCATTACGATAATGAGAGGGGAAGTGAGTTAACAAACCCTAAAATCCTCCATTATGTACAGCCCTCATTGCTTAAGAGTGATGCCGATGAAAAAAGTACGCCAGTTATTGATTGGCAAGCAGAAAGCCTCACAGCAACCATTTCACAAGATAAAAATCTTGTCACTCTTCTTAAAGATGTGGTCTTACAAAAACCTAATGAAGAAAACCCACAAAATACCGTGACCTTAACAACAGATCGCCTCTATATTCATGATCGTGGCGATAAGATCACCTCAGATATCTTTGTGAAAATCGCCTCCCCTTCTCGCACTATTTCAGGAGTGGGGGTTGAGGGCTTCCCTGATAAAGAGCAATTTACCATTCTTCGTGATGTTCACTCCACCTTCATGACTAACCAGGAATCTTCCCATGAATAGACCTTTGCTTTCTTTAACGTCATTACTTATAAAAAGCGTTTCTCTCATTCTTATTGGGGGAAGCATTAATATTGCAGCAGCACTACCTGAAGATCGAAAATTACCGCTTGATATCAATGCCGATTGGTCTGAATTTAGCGGTGGAACCCCAACCGGCATCTATCGAGGCAATGTTGTTTTAACACAAGGTAATCTTCAAATCACGGCCGATGAAGCGATCTTTCAGTTAAAAGATGGGGAGCTTGAATATATTATTGCCACCGGCAATCCTGTAAAGATTAAAGATCTACCACAAGCTAATGAAGGCTGGGTCTTTGGTGAAGGAGGCTCTCTTAGCTTCTATCCTCAACAGCAGATGTTAGCGCTTGAAAATAATGCAAAAATTAAACAGAGTAATGATTCTGTTTCAGCAAATAAAATTACCTACAATCTCGATACTCGAAAAATTAATGCTGAAAGAAGTAGCAAAAATCGAGTTCATTTTACGATCCAAATGGAAGGAAGAGAGTAATTATGCGTCTGACGACTCAAAATCTTATTAAGCGCTTTAAAAATCGAACGGTCGTTAACGGTGCCTCTTTTCATGTCAATCAAGGGGAGATTGTGGGACTACTTGGCCCTAATGGTGCCGGAAAAACAACAAGTTTCTATATGACCGTTGGCTTAATCACCCCCGATGAAGGGGAAGTCTTCCTAGAAAATAGAGATATCACGCAAAGCCCAATGCACGAAAGAGCAAAACTGGGTATTGGCTACCTTCCCCAAGAGGCTTCTATTTTTCGAAAAATGAGTAGCCGAGATAATATCTTAGCGATTTGCCAAACCCGTCAAGACCTGAGCAAAGATGCCCAAGAAGAGTTAGCAGATCAGCTGCTAGAAGACTTTAAAATTACCCATATTGCCGACTCTTTGGGGATCTCTCTTTCTGGCGGAGAGAGACGCCGCGTGGAAATTGCGAGAAGTTTAGCTTTAAATCCTAAATTTCTCCTCCTTGATGAGCCATTTGCAGGAGTTGACCCTCTTTCTGTAGCGGATATTCAATCGATCATTGTGGAGCTCTCTGAACGCGGTATCGGCATTTTAATCACCGATCATAATATCCGTGAAACCCTCTCAATCTGTGAAAGATCCTATATATTAAGCGCCGGTACCGTGATTGCAGAAGGTGATACAGAACTGCTTCTCAACCATGAAGATGTTCGCCGCGTATATCTTGGTGAAAATTTCTCACTATAGATCAATCTCTAAGATCAACCTGAGCAATAAACGAGATCTCTCTAAGATTGCTCACTTTAATCGATAAAGGACACTACTTATGAATTCGACCTTCTTTTTCTATGACCTTGAAACTTTTGGTCTCAATCCAAAAGAAGATCGCATTGCGCAATTTGCTGGTATTCGAACCGATGCTAACTTTAATATTGTAGGAGACCCTATCAATATTTATTGCCAGCCGCCTAAAGACTATATTCCTGATCCTGAATCAATCCTTATTACCGGAATAACACCGCAAGAGGCTTTAGAAAAAGGGGTGCCTGAAGCAGAATTTGCAGCAAGAATTCATGAAGAATTCTCTACCCCAAATACCTGCATCTTGGGATATAACAGCATTCGTTTTGATGATGAAATGATTCGCTACCTCTTTTATCGTAACTTTTTAGACCCTTATGCCCATCATTGGCAAAATGGTAACTCTCGCTGGGATTTACTAGATGTCGTCAGAGCAACGCATGCCTTTCGCCCTGAAGGTATTCATTGGCCAAGTGATGAAGATGGAATTGTGAACCTCAAGCTTGAGAATCTCGCTAAAGTCAATCAACTCGAGCATGAAAAAGCCCATGACGCCCTAAGTGATGTGTACGCCACAATTGCTATGGCGAAGCTAATTCAACAAAAACAGCCTAAACTCTTTGAGTACTACTTTAAACACCGCCGAGCAAGAGATCTTAATAACCTTATTGACCTCCAAAACTTAACCCCTTTGCTACATATTTCCGGCATGTTTGGACAAGCGCGCAATAACCTCTCCATGATTATGCCAATGCTCTTTAATCCTCATAATAAAAATGAGCTCATTAGCATTGACTTAATGGGAGATATCTCAGGCATACTCACATTAAACGCATCCAAAATTCGAGAAAAAATGTATACCCCAACAGCGGATCTCCCTGAAGGGGAGGCGAGGATCCCGCTAAAAGGCATTCACCTTAATAAATGCCCTATTTTAGCAACCACAAAATTATTACCCACAATGGCAACCCATACTATTGACGAAGCACATTGTCGTAAAAACTTTGAATTACTCAGCAGCCATAAGGAAGCCGTTCTCTCAAAAATCTTTGAAATATACCAAACACCTAGAAACTACGAGTCAGATCCCCATAATGAACCGGTGGAATCACTTCTTTATCAAGGTTTTTTCGAACGTAGTGATCGCCAGCAAATGGATCTTATTCCTAAAATGAATGGTGAGGAACTCTTAAATTATGATTTTTACTTTCATGACCCAAGAGTGCTACCGCTACTCTTTATTTATCGTGCACGCAATTATTTCGAGACGCTTTTTGAAGATGAAAAAGAGGATTGGAAACGATATCTCTCGATGAAACGAGAATATTATAAACACAAATATCAGCCAAAATATGAAACACTCCTAAAGAGTGCGATTGAGGCTCAAGATTCTAATAAAATTAGCCTATTAGAATCCATTAAAAGTGAGTATCTGTGACAAAGCTCCCTTTAAATATTGCCTCGTGCAATCTGCAAAATCTCAATGAGCACTCTGCATTACATAAAATCGATAATTTCATTCATGCCCTCAGTCACGAACTCGCATTACCAGATGTTATTGCCTTGCAAGAAATAGGTTCAGAAGCGGTTAATAAAGAGAATTTTGCCACCGCAGAGGTTGCCTTAATCTTAATTGAAATGCTCTACGCTAAAACAGGGGTGGCATATCAATATGTCGATATTGCGCCTTTAAAAAACTCCACAGGCGGCGCTCACGATTTTAATATTCGCCCTGCTTTTTTAATTCGCACCCATATTCGACTATTACAAAAATATGAGATAGGCACTAATGATCCGGCGTTTACTGGCGATGAAACATTACAATTTAGGCCTTCTCGCAACCCTCTTGTGATCATTATTGAAAAGGGACAAAAGCAACTGACGCTCATAAATTGCCACTTAAAATCACAAAACTCTCGCACTAACCAAGAGAAAAAACTGGCAAAAAAACAACGTAACGAGCAAGCTTTAATAATTAAAGAGCATTGTCAGCAATTACCTAGTGATATGCCTGTCGTGATTATGGGCGATTTTAATGATACGCCTAACAGCGATACATTAAAGCTACTCCTAGACAATAAAATGACCTCTATTTGGTCTCAATATCAAGCTAGACTCTATACCACAAAGCATCGTAATTGCCCTGTTGCCATTGATTATATTTTACTCTCAGATGCGATCTCTTTTAATCATCCACAAATCCATCATATTAATACTAACCTTAAATCAACTTATCGATTCTCTGATCACGACCCAATCTCCGTAGAAATTTATTTTTGATTGTCTTACTGTCAAGACATTTTATATCTTAAAAGATCATTAGAGGCTTTTTAATGATTATACTCGATTATTTAATCCCAAGATTTTGCGCCGTCTGCCAATTAAAAATAGAGAGAAATATTAATTATAATCTTTGTAATAAATACTTTTTTCTCTTAAAATCTCCCCCTAAAAAATGTATCTTTTGCGATACACTCGGCCAGTTTCTGTGTCATTTATGCAAAAAACATTACCCAAAACTCCAAAATATCCATATTACCTTCCAATATGAAGCACCCATCAAACAAATTATTCAACAATTAAAGTTTTCTTTAAAGCCCTATCTTGCCACAACCATCAGCCAAATTATCTGGCAACAGCATAAGATTTTCTTTCAGAGCTTACCTTCTAAAACTACGATCATTCCAATGCCTAGCGGCCGTTTACGGGTCGCTAAAAGAGGTTATAATCCTGTAGCACTGATTGCCCAAGATCTCTCAAAGCTTAGCGGACTCCCTTATGATCCAAACTACCTACTAAAATCGGCCTTCTCTATCCCACAAGTAGAGCTATCAAGGCAAGAGCGGCTCTATAATTTACAAGATCATTTCTCAATCAATTATCGCCACAATTCTAAAGCGCCTTTAGAGTCTATCTTATTGATAGATGATGTGATTACGACTGGCCGCTCTTTTGAAATGGCACTTGATAAATTGAACAATCCTCAAACAAAACAACTCTTTGGGTTATTTATTGCGCAATCGTAGTTTGAAAAAAAACGCTAGCTATGTAAAACTAGTGTTGATGCGTTCCTGTTATGTACGAGCGTTTTTTTCACCATACACCTCTTGATCCTAATTTTTATACTTTGGATCGCCGATATTAGATCTTGGTGTGCAAGCTGATTTAGTTCAGAAGCCTAAAGAGGCCTATAAGGTATCCACTTGAACGTACGCGTTCAAGAGTCTTGGTGAATTGCAACCGACTACTACGGGGCGCATCCCTTATTTTATTTATAGAGATAAAACTATCTCGATAGATTTCCAAATAAAAAAGCACTCTAAAAAGAGTGCTTTTTTTTGATTCTAGAGAGACTAAAAATTAGTCTACTTTAACTTCTCTAACTGCAGTGATTTTTACATCAACACGACGGTTTTTCGCACGGCCTTCAGCTGTTGCGTTGTCGAATGTGTAGCTGATGCCTTCACCTTTAGCTGTAATCACTGAAGGGTTAACACCTTTCTCGATTAAGTAGTTACGTACTGCGTTAGCACGACGATCTGAAAGACCTTGGTTGTACTCAGCGCGACCTGTTGAGTCAGTGTGACCTGTAAGTTCAATTGATCTTACGTCTGCTGCGTTTTTAACAAGTTCAGCAGCTACTTTGTTAAGTAACTCACGACCTTGTGGACGAATTGTTGATTTATCAAAATCAAAGAATGTATCTGCTGAGAAAGTTAAATCTTGGATAACGATTCCACATCCTGGAACACCATCTTTAACTAATACGCAGTCATTTTGACGATCTCTTACAAATTCACCTTGTCTATCAATTAACGAATCTGTCGCTGCTACAGCTGTAGAAGTCGCGAATAGACCTGCTAATGCAGCAATAATTAATTGCTTTTTCATATAAGTCTCCACTTAATTACTAATTAAAATAAATGTATTACAGACAGTTGTAACAAGTTACCTTCAAATAATACAAACTAACGGGTTAATCATATCTCATTTTTATTAGAATTGATACATATTTGCATCAAAATTCCAACATTGTGGGATTTTTAATACAAACTCAATTTTTTGTATTATTGTGATTTATAAAATAATCACGATAATTCATCTTTATCGACTCGATATAATTTTGCATAATAGCCATCTTTTTCTAAAAGCGAGCGATGATCCCCCACTTCCACGATCTCTCCATGGCTAAATACTACAATCTTATCTGCATGTTCGATCGTTGACAATCTATGAGCGATAATAATGGTCGTTTTCTCAGCACTTAATACTTTTAGTGCTTTTTGAATCGCATACTCACTCTCGTTATCTAAACTACTCGTTGCTTCATCAAAAATTAAAATAGGTGCATCTTTTAAAAGCGCTCTTGCAATGGCAATACGTTGACGCTGCCCTCCTGAGAGCTTCGTTCCATTCTCACCTATAATCGTATCATAACCATCTGGCAAGGCTTCAATAAAATCACTGGCATTAGCGTATTTCGCTGCTTGCTCAATCTCTTTTCGAGTAAAGGTTTTATTACCAAAGCTAATATTATTGGCAATCGTATCTGCAAATAAAATAACATGTTGCCCGACATATCCCACATGAGAGCGATAATTATCTAGATTAATGTCATTAATATTATGACCATCTAAGGTAATCTCCCCTTCTGTTGGGATATAAAAACGAGATAAAAGATTAGCAAATGTACTTTTCCCACTCCCAGAAGCCCCAACTAGCGCAACGGTCTCTTTAGGTGTGATTTCTAAAGAGATCCCTTTAATTGCAAGTTCATTACTTCCTTCATAACGGAATTTCACATTCTTAAATTCAATTTTTCCTTGAATCTTATCAAGTTTTTCAATGCCCTTATCCACCTCTGCATCTGCATCTAAAATTGCAAAAACACTCTCAGCTCCTGCAGCGCCTCTTTGCAGCGCTTCATTCACGCTCACTAATCGCTTAATCGGCGTCAACATCCCCACCATCGCCGCTAAAAGTGATAAAAAGCTTCCGATCGTAATCTCATCAGCGGATGCTTGGCTTGAAGCATACCAAATCACAACGGCAATAAAGAGCACTAAAAAAACCTGCGAGATAGGGCTTGCCATCTGGCTTGCCACCAAACTCTTCATACTTAATTGACGCAAGTGCTTATTAACTTTTGCAAATTGAGAATCCATGCGCTCATAGGCATTGAAGAGCTTAATCTCTTTTTGACCCCGAATACCCTCTTCTAAAATATGATTAAACTCCCCCATATGCTCTTGCATTCTACGCGCAATACCCCGCAATCTTTTAGAAACATAGCGAAGCACAATATAAAGGACCGGCGCCATTAGGAAAACTAATAGTGTAATTTTCCAACTACTAAAAAACATCACCGCTATCAAACCAATAATCATTGCGCTATCTTTAATAATAGAGACTAATGTCATTGAACTGACCGCCATGAGCTGCGCAATATCAAAGGTTAATTTAGAGATAAAATATCCCGTTGAATGCTTGTCATACTCTGTTTGCGGTAAATGCAGCATCTTGTTATACATTTGAAGGCGAAGAAGCGTAATTACTCTTTGAGAAATCCACTGCATTCCAAAACTACCGGCAAAACTCAATGTACTCGTACAAACAAAGGCGCCCACCACAAGCCACGGCATAACCTTAATAAAGAGCGAATTTTTCTGAACAAACCCTTCATCTAATATGGGTTTTAATAACCAAAATAACCCCGCCTCCGCAAATCCCCCTAAGATCACACATGTTAATGCGGCTATTAAAATAGCAGGGTATTTAAAGGAGTAAGATAATATTCGTCTATATAACTGAAAACTCTCGTTTTTAACCACAACTTTCTTCCTAATCTAAAAAGAGGAAAAGCACCTATACACAACAGATATAGGTGCTTATATTAGGATCTTTTAATTCGCAATATTTTTCCGAACATCAAGATTAATAAACAATCTCTACACGACGATTTTGTGCCCAAGCACGCTCATCGTATCCTGATACTGCTGGCATCTCTTTACCATAGCTACGAACTTTGATCTGATTACTATTAGCACCTGATTGTAAAAGAAGGTCACGTACGCTATTTGCACGGCGCTCACCTAACCCCATATTATACTCATGAGATCCTCGATCATCTGTATGTCCTTCAAGCCATACACCACGATTAGGATTACGTCTTAACTCATCGCCATGGGCTTTTACCACATCATATGATTCCGTGCGAAGGCGGTCTGAATCAAAATCAAAATAGATAATACGGTCTGCTGTACCACGTTTACCGTAATCAGCATCATAATAGGTACTCGCAGGCCCTTCGCCATATCCAACCCCATTCCCAAATCCATCTGTACCTGCCGCGTTATTGTTACCTGTTGTTGAACAAGCAGCTGCAACAAAACCAAATAACAGTACTGCAGCACCTTTCATCACTAATTTACGCATATCTATCCTCTTAAAAATCGTTATTAAAATATAATCTGGTTACAATATTTTATCGTAGATTTGGAGACCAACTTGGCTTACGAACATCCGAACCAATACCGTAGAATCTTTGCTCTACATTACCATCGGTTGAAATGATTTTAAGACCACCTCTCCCATCTGAATAGAGGATCATATGACTATTACCCGAGAAACTCGGGGCTTCATCTTTACCACCATTCGTTAAACGTTTTACTTTACCTGTTGTTAAGTCCATTAACGCAATGCCAAACCCTTGCCCAGGATAACGCTGCATCATTGCTAAAAGCTTACCATCTGCTGAAATTGTCGCATTGGCATTATAGTTACCACCAGTCGATACACGGACCGCAGGCCCACCATTTTCTGGCATTTTATATACTTGCGGAGTACCCGCTCTATCTGAGGTAAAGTAGATCATTCCATCACGCCCCCAAGCAGGTTCTGTATCAATCCCAGGACTATTGGTTAAGCGACTTAAATTGCTACCATCAATATTAGCGGTATAGATCTCAGGATTTCCATCACGAGAAAGTGTAAAGGCTAATCTTGTCCCATCTGGCGACCAAGTAGGTGCTGAGTTAATACCCGGCTCACTAATTACCACATGACGATTACCACTATAGAGATCTTGAACAATAATCTGATTACGCTTCTTCTCAAAAGAGGCATAAGCTAATTTACGACCATCCGGCGACCATGTCGGCGATAAGATTGGCTCGTTCGATTCTAAAATAACTTGCGGATAAGCCCCATCAGCATCTGCCACAACTAATGAGAAATGACGATTAGTACGAGAAACATAAGCCACTTTTGAGCTAAATGATCCCGGCACACCAATAATTGCTTCATAGATAAAATCGGCAATCTTATGTGCTACAACTCTTTGACCCTTTTCATCGGAAAGGTATTGAAATTGGCGACTAGCACGAACTGTACGACTAAAGGTATCACCCACATCTACCTGAAGCATGTTACCTTTTGGCGTCATGATCACGATAAAGTTAATACCTGCAGCGCGCCAAATTCCACTATCTGCTTGAGAAACGGTTGTTAGCTGCTCTGGCACTGAAAGCCCTGTTTTAGGAAGAAAACGCCCAGAACGATGAAGATCATTATTGATGATCTCTAAAAAAGCTTGGTTATTCGTGGCATGATCTACAAGTGCGATAGGATAAGCCTCGTTAGAAGCTTTCACAATCTCTAACTTCACCTGCGCACTTGCCATATTCATCACAGCAACTAATGAGAAAACCATTAGTAATAACCATTGCTGCATATTTTTAATAATGTTTTTGCTCATTCCCTCACCTTAGTTCCTGAAGATCATTCCAATTTTTTAACTTTAAATAACACCTTACTCTTTAAGCGCCCAGATACCTGGAAGATTACGCCAATACTCATGGTAGTCCATACCACAACCAAATATATAACGATCAGGCACATCAACACCAATATAATTTACTTTAAAGTCTTTTGCCTTACGATCATGAAGCTTATTCACAAGAGCGGCCGTATAAACAACCTGCGCCCCCATATTTTCAACAACATTCACAATCTCTTTTAACGTGGTTCCTTCATCAAAAATATCTTCAATTAAAAGAACAACACGATCTTTCACATCAACAGAAGGTTTTGCAACCCATTCTAATTGTGAACCTTCAGTCTTACCGTTATATCTTGTTGCATGCAGGTAGCCTATTTGAAATGGAAAATTCAAACGTGTCAAAAGTTGCCCTGCAGGGATTAATGCACCATTCATCACCACTAAAACTAATGGGTCTGACAACTCTAAATCATATGTGATGGCTTTTCCCATTGCATCATATGCATTTTGAATTTCTGAAGCCGAGATTATCTCTTCTGACTTAATGATAATATCTTGTGCTTCTTCAAACGTAATCGACATACTATTCCTTGAGTAATAAAAAAATCAATCCTGTGATTATACCAAATTTCCCACTTTTTAAACCTTAAATTGCGCAAGAAGCTCTGTGACCTTCACTTTTTCTTCCGCTTCTTCCAGTGATTTAAGATGTTCAATCATGGGATGGAGAAGACGGTTTGCTAATTGCGTTGCCATTTTCTCAATTAAAACGGCATCATAGCTCCCATCAAGCTGATTTAAGAGCCTATGAACCGCTTCTTCTTTCTCTACTTCGGCATAATTGACCATTGCCTGAATAGAACTTCCTACTTCTGATAACTTGTACCATTCAATCCAACGCTCTAACCCTTTATCAACATACTTCCCAGCAGCAACTGCCGCTTCTTCCCTAGCACGCTGATTATCCTCTACAATCTCATTGAGGTTATCCACCGTGTAAAGATAGATATTTGATAACTTATCTAATTCTGGTGAAATATCTCTTGGAACAGCGAGATCTATCATCAACATTGGGCGATTTTTTCGAAGCTTCAGAGCACTTTTAGTCATCTCTTTCGTAATCAATGCTTCTTGAGCCGCCGTTGATGCCACTACAATATCTGCTTTAGGGAGTAATTGCGCTAAATCCTCTAAGCTATGAGCATCCGCTTCAATCCCTAGATCATCGATCATCAGCTTTGCTCGCTCTACACGTCTATTGGCAATCGTAATATTTTTAACACCCGCTTCTATAAGATGCCTTGCCACTAGCTCAATCGTTTCACCTGCACCGACTAATAACACATGATGATTTTCCAGCCCATCAAAGATATTTTTCGCAAGTTGCACAGCGGAAAAAGCCACCGATACGGCAAATGCGCCGATATTTGTCTCTGTTCGAATCTCTTTTGCCACATTAAAACTCATCTGTAGCGCTCGCTGCAGATATTTTTGTGCCGTTCCATACTCTGTTGCAATACTTAAAGAATCTTTTAATTGCCCCATAATTTGAGGCTCACCCAAAATCAGAGACTCAAGACCTGCAGCAACACGAAAGATATAACGCGCCGCTTCATCCCCTTCAATTTGATACATGTGTGCTTTAGCAGTCTTGGCATCTAGCTCTGAGTAATTTGCCCACACCTCACAAAACTCTTCTATCGGCATCGTTAACTGATAGAAGTAAAATTCTGTCCGGTTACAAGTTGACAAAACTACTACTTCACTAGCAATACGACAGGTTTTAGCCATTGCTAAAAATGCCTTAATATTTTCAGGCACAAGTGTCGCTCGCTCACGGATATCTACCGAAGCAGTTTTATGACCAATCCCTAATACTAATAAACTCATGAGTTATTTATAATCCAATATCGATACATCACAATGCAAAAATTGCCTAAATCATATCAAATTTCAGACGATTACGCATTGTAGCATCTAGCTAAAATTGATCTTATACACCACAAATCAACACTTAAGCCTCAAAACCTCTCTTTTCAAGACCTTTAAACTGACACTTTTCATTTATCTCTGACGATAAATAACGAAAAAATATCTATAAAAAGTGATGAAGCTATTACTGTCTCTTAAAACAGAAAAAGCACCTGACCAATGCAAATTTCGTCAATTATTTTAACACTTAATAGTAATATGGGAAATAAGGACCGAAACCAAATCCCCAACCGGCATTATAATGATGGTAACGAATGGCAGGACTATTAAACCCATAATCATCATAGTAGAGCTCTCTACGAGGATCTCGCCAAAACTCATAATCTTTTGCATCCATCATAAAAATTCGAACCTTTTCACCACCAATAGTGACATCATCTACACTTTTAATCGTTCCAACTGCTGTAAAATAGTCTCCGGGGGAATAACCATTGGTACGAACATGCCCATAAATATCCACAATAATGCGGTTATCGGCGATCTCTCCCTCTCTTGTAATAGGGAATCCATCTTTATCTAACTCATAACGCACCACTTCAACACGCACCTTATCGGCTTGTGAGTTTAAAGTTGTGATTTTTCCCCCTAACATTGCCTCAAGACCAATGAGGTCTTTATTACTCATAGCAGAGACTTGCGCATCGCCATAAGCATCCGGATTGTTTGTCGAAATATTCCCGCCCGTCAATGACGCACACCCTGCTAATAACAACATTAAAAAACTGGCTAACCCTAGTTTTAAAACTCTATTAATCATCGCTAACTCCTACTGTTTACACAATATTATTCAAGCGTCTTGATAGTATTAATGGCGCTTTCTCTCAATAATAAACCTATGACTGAAAGATACCCGCAATAAAAATACGACCACCGATGTCTTATTAACCAAAAATATTCAGGCGCTCCCACTTCTCATCAACTTTTTCCACAACTTCTCGGTCCTTCACAATCGGAATTCCCCACTCTCGATCAGTCTCTCCTTCCCATTTATTGGTGGCGTCCATCCCCATTTTAGAGCCAAGCCCCGATATAGGTGATGCAAAATCAAGATAATCAATAGGGGTATTTTCAACCATTACCGTATCTCTTGCCGGATCCATTCTTGTTGTAATCGCCCAGATAACATCATTCCAATCCCGGCAATTAATATCTTCATCGACAATGACAATAAACTTGGTATACATAAATTGTCGCAAATACGACCAAACCCCAAGCATCACGCGCTTTGCATGCCCCGCATATTGTTTCTTAATCGACACGACAGCCATTCGATAAGAACACCCTTCTGGCGGGAGATAAAAATCAACTATTTCTGGAAACTGCTTTCTTAAAATCGGTACAAATACTTCGTTCAACGCAACACCTAATACCGCTGGCTCATCAGGTGGTCTTCCGGTGTAAGTTGAGTGATAGATCGGATTTTCTCGTGTCGTCATTCGCTCAACTGTAAAGACAGGGAAATAATCTGTTTCATTATAATATCCGGTATGATCCCCATAAGGACCCTCTTCCGCCATATCTTCAGGATAGATATATCCTTCTAAAATAATTTCTGCGGTTGCCGGCACTGATAATTCAGGATGAAGTGATGCCTTTGCTACTTGTGTTCTTTTTCCACGAAGTAATCCTGCAAATGCATATTCAGACAGAGCATCAGGGACTGGCGTAACTGCCCCCAAAATCGTTGCCGGATCAGCGCCTAAAGCAACTACCACAGGGAAAGGCTTCCCCGGATTTTTTAATCTAAAATCCCGATAGTCAAGCGCTCCACCACGATGAGCCAGCCATCTCATAATTAAACGGTTTTTGCCAATCACCTGCTGACGATAGATCCCTAAGTTTTGTCGCTTCTTAGAAGGACCTTTTGTAATCGTCAATCCCCAAGTCACTAACGGCGCAGCATCACCAGGCCAGCAGTGCTGAATGGGCATTTTTGTCAGGTCAATATCCTCTTTTTCAATAATCACTTCCTGACAAAGAGGCTTTTTCACTCTCTTAGGACGCATAGATAAGACCTGTTTAAACTTCGGCAGTTTTTCAACAGCATCTTTAAAATTCTCAGGGGGCTCAGGCTCTCTTAAAAATGCCAAAAACTCACCAATTTCACGAAGTTTTTCTACAGATTCTTGCCCCATCCCAAAAGCAACTCTAGAGGGCGTACCAAAGAGATTGGTTAATACAGGAATATTTGATCCCTTTGGGTTCTCAAATAATAGCGCCGGTCCTTCCTTTCGAAGTGTGCGATCACTAATCTCCGTCATTTCCAAATAAGGATCTATCTCCTCATGGATACGTTTAAGCTCCCCATTCTCTTCTAAAAATGCAATAAATTCCCGTAGATCCTGAAACTGCATGCAAGCCTTCCTTCTAACACTTAAATTTTGAATTATTTTAACACAGAAGCATTTT
The DNA here is from genome assembly GCF_022655595.1 of Ignatzschineria rhizosphaerae. NCBI lineage: Bacteria > Pseudomonadati > Pseudomonadota > Gammaproteobacteria > Cardiobacteriales > Ignatzschineriaceae > Ignatzschineria > Ignatzschineria rhizosphaerae. The sequence continues at coordinate 2,727,325 of NZ_CP093379.1, read as the reverse complement.
TTCAGTCCTTATCTTCACCACCAATACCAAAGCACTTGAAAAAGAGCTGTTTTTATTATTCAGAAACAGCTATCAAAGGTTATAATGCGTTCTTTCATCTCGCTTTTAAGGTTCTTTATTATGCGCATTTTTGGCAAAATCGTTCTCATTGCAATAGGATTTGTCCTCATCAATTATCCTTTTATTGAAGGAAAATCCCTCTATTATATCTCGATAGAACGTCCAGATCGCCTCATTAGACATCTTCTGACTTCACTCTTTGCCCTGACAATTGTGGAGCTCTTTGCCTTTACTAAAATGCGTTATAGAATCCCGCTCTACGGGCTTTTCCTCTTTGGTTCTATGACCTATCTTATCTACTACTTCACAACCGGCAGTGAGCCTGATTATGAAGATTTTAGAACCTTAATGGATGCAAGAGTGATGATTGGCCACGCAGCATTAAGCTATCAAGGCGCCATTATCCAAGCCATTCTCTACCATCTACCGATTACCGTTGGCTTCTTTCTCTTCCCCAAAATCCATATGGGCTGGAAAGGTACATTAACAGCTGTAATGCTCTATCTCTTAGCGCTTGCCGGCATACTCATGATTATCTACAACAAAAGCGGAAAAGGCACCAATGGGCGCGCCTCCTTTATTACGCCCGTTGCGCAAGTATCCACATTTACCTACCTCAACTTTTTGCGCTCAAATGCGGCAAGCTTTGAATACCATCCAAGAATAGCGCCAACAAAAGCAGACCTCCTAACCCCTAAAGCGAAGAACATCATTGTCGTGATGGATGAATCTATTCGCGGCGATATGATTGAGTTCAATACCCCCCTTGGTACAACTCCGGCATTATTAGATTTTCCTCAAGACTCTCTCCTAAACTTTGGAATCGTTGCGTCTTTTTCTAACTGTAGTGATACCTCAAATCTCGCAATGCGTAAACTCCCTCGCCTACATAAAGAACCAAGCGATCTCTTTGTAGATACTACAACCGTTTGGGATATTGCAAAAACCGCTGGCTTTAAACCTTTTATTATCGACGCGCAGCATAACGCAACAGGTCATAATTTTTATACCGATAGTGAACTTCAAGATGTCACGAATATTCATGGCAGCACTCTTAAAAATGATGGCGAAGTAATCGATATTATTACCAATATCCTTGCAGAAAATAGTGAGCCTGTCTTTATCTATGCCGGTTTAAAAGGATCCCACTTCCCCTTCCAAAATACGGGATTTGCAACGCCTTTTACCCCAGCAATGAAAAATACAAATCTTGCCGATGCCACGAGTGAAGAAGCAATGAATTCTTATAAAAACCTGATTCGCGCAAATACCAATGAGTTTTTTATAAAGCTGCAAGCACTTTTAGAGCAAAACCCAGAAACCATTGTGATCTATACATCAGATCACGGACAAGACCTCTCTAACCCTAGTAGTAAAAAGACTCACTGTGATGCCAAAACAACCTCTATGGAAGAAGGGCTTGTACCTTACATACTCTTTGCAAATCCTGAGATTATCGCAAGCGATTTAGTACAAACACTACAACAAAATACCGGGGTTACAAACCAGATGATTACAGCCCCGATGATTATGGACTTCATGGGATATAAGCCAGAAGTGATCGAAAGTTACACTGAATATCCAGCGCTTTTAAATAAAACAGGAAAAGAGATCGGGTTTATCTATAAACGCCCTATTCCTCATTTTAGAAGTGAGATTGAGCGTTTTGATATTACGCCTAAAGATATTCAGCACTTCCAAGAAACTGGCAAATCAGATAAACAGCTAGAATATAACTTCTTTGCAGATTAAAACAGGTAATATTCAATAAATGATAAAACAAAACGCACCTTTTAAGGGTGCGTTTTTTTATTGTTAATAGACAGACCCAATAAAGATCTAATCTGCGACTAAAACCTCATCTTCTAAAAATTCATCATCCGTAATTCGCTGATAACGACTATAGAACATCCAAGCTACGGGAATCGCCAAAATGACGGTGGCGATCGGCATCGTCAGCCAAACACCATCTAATCCCCAATACTTCGGTAAAATAAAGAGAAATGGGACTTGTAGTAACAGATTACCAATTGAGATCACTAATGCTTTTTGCCCTTCCCCAATCGCTTGGAAGAACATCGTCGCTGTTACAAATAACCCATCTAAAAAGAGCACCGCTAAATGCAGCCTTAAGGCGTAAGCTGTGACGCTCTTAAGCTCAGGATCATCGGTAAACCAACTCGTAAAAAACTCTGGAAAGAGTAAAAGTGATGCCGTTATAATCATCCCAATACCTAACCCTACATAGACCATCAGCCTCGTCACATATCTTGTTGATCTGACTCGCTCTTCCCCATAAAACCGGCTAATTAAAGGCTGCGCACCATTTGCAACACCTTCAACGGCAAAGTAATAGATGGTTAAAAGGTACCCTGCAATCGTATAAGCAGAAACAGCAACCGTCCCCCCATATTCAACTAAGACTTTATGATGTAATGTCATAATAAAGCCAATATAGATAAAGGTAAAAAAGGCGGAGCTTCCCGTTAATAAAATCGCACCAATGAGCTTAAAGTCGGGTTTAAAATCCTGCCAAGAGAGCTTTTCACGACTCTGCTTTAATACAAAATAACCGCCAAGAGTCATCGCCACAATCTCCCCACCAATACTAGCAAGGGCTGCGCCCACAACGCCCACTCTTAAATAAGAGATTAAAAAGTAAGAAAGTAGAATATTCACCACAACACCAGCAGCGATATAGCCAGTAGCTCGTAGGGGCGTTCCCACATTTCTAACGATAAAGGGCATTGCCAAGCTCCCAATCACAAATGGGGCCGCAAAAGAGAAGGTTTGAATAAAGATAATCGCCATCTCGGCGCTACTACCTGAGATTCCCAGCACATAAACCAGCCAAGGCGAACTAAAATAGAGGATTAAGCCAATCAAAATTCCAGGAATAAACTGTAAAAACAGTGCTTGCCCTAAAATTTTACGAGCTTTCTCATCATCGTCTTCCCCTTTAGAGATAGAGTAAAGACTCCCAATACCAACACCGACTAAAAAGCCAAACCCTAAAAGGAGCGTAATATAGGACCAGCCAATGTTAACCGCCGCTAAGCCATTAACGCCGATAAAATGCCCCACAAAGAAGCCATCGACAATCTGATAAGTACCACTAATAAACATTGCAAGCACGGTAGGAACCACATAACTTGCAAATAACTTAATTAAAACGACATTGTACCTTCGCACAAAAACCTCAAAGTGACCTATAACCTCAATAGTTTACTCCGCTTTTCAATAAAAAAGGAGAGGGGATGATAAATTTAACTCTAACGTCATCTAAACGTTACAATGGGATCTTATAATAAGAGAAGATACCTCTTAAAATATTTTAAAAGCGCCGGAAATTTCTATCTCCAGCCCTTATATGATTACTTTTTACATAGGTCAAAATAATGCTTAACTTTGATAAAGTTTGGTCACTATACGATACATACTACAATCAACAACGTCTTTTCCCTGAGTGTAAAGTCCCTCAAAAAGCGTGCCAATTTGTCAATTCTCTCCTTGAGATCAAAGATCAATATGATATTTTACTGCTCGATGGCTTTGGTGTTCTCAACATTGGTGGAACTGCGGTACCCCACATGCCACAGACTATTAAAACGCTACAATCTCTTGGCAAAGAGACCTTTGTCTTAACCAATGGCGCTTCATACCCAACAGATGTCCGTGCAAAAATGTATCCCCAATTGGGCTATGATATTAAGCCTTCACACATTATCTCTTCTCGTGATGCGGTTGAATCAGAACTGCCTCACTTTGACCTTACAAAAGAGGGAAAAACTTGGGGCGTAATTGTCGGAGATGGTGCATTTATCGATCAATTACCGGCTAATACCGTCTTACTTTCTAAAGATAATATTGATTTTGTCGATGGGTTTATCTTTCTAGCAACTAGCTATTGGAATGCTGCATGGCAAGCATTATTGATGGAATCTCTGATTAAACGCCGCCGTCCACTGATTATTGGCAATCCTGATATTAGCGCTCCTCTTGAAGATTCTTTCTCTGTAGAACCTGGGTTTTATACAATTGAGCTACTAAAGATGCTACCTGATTTAGATGTGACCTTTTGTGGTAAGCCTTTTCAAAATACCTATGATGTTGCTTTTAACAAAATTAAAGCAGCCATTGGAGATTTTGAAGTTTCACGCATCTTAATGGTCGGCGATACGCTCCATACAGATATTTTAGGGGGTAATCACGCAGGTTGTAAAACACTCCTAAAAGCAGATTGGGGCTTCCTAAGAGGACGTGATCCACTGCCATTTATTGAAAAGTCTGGCATTCAACCCGATTTTATTATTAAGAATAACTAAGCGCTCACTAATGAGTATTTTTAAGGATTCTAAATACCAAACAGGGATCATGGTTTTCATGATCCCTGTTTTATATCATTTTTATAGCCAATTCGGTTCAAGAAACATTATTTTAAAAGTAATTTAATAGCACAAAGGATGTATCAAATTAGCTTGCATGCTTCCGGATAGAACGATTCTTGTGCTTCTCATAACTGATGCGCCGGCAGTATGATTTAATCTCTTTTAAACCTCGTTACTATCGTAACGAGGTTACGACTAGGACCTTACCAATTCAAAGCAATTCCAGCTTGGTGCAAGAATTTTTGCTCTGAATGTAAATCTTCCTTAAAAAGAGGATGATCCCGCAGCCACCCTTTTTCAAAACGAAGCTTAATCTCATGATCTGTCAAAAATATTTCAACATCTGGCGATTCTTGTAAGTACCTGCCTCGATTAAAGAGTACCGAAACTCGAAGTAGTAGCGTGATTAATAGCACATACTCCGGCATTCCCTTAAAATCATCTAAATCAATCTTACGCTGATGATTATAGATAATGGTTGCAAGAATCTTTTGATCTTGTTTACTAAAACCATCTAAATCCGCATGCTCTACTAAATAAGCGGCATGCTTATATTGCCGATGATGAGAGATTGATAAGCCGATTTCATGTAGATATGAGGCCCACTTTAAATATCGTAACGCATCATCTTCTAATTGTATTTTATTCCCATCAGGATCTTTAAGCATTTTTGCAAGCTTTAAGCTCGTAATCGCAACTCTTCTTGCTTGCCCTTCATCCGCCCCAATTCTTGTAATAAGACTACTAATTGTTTCATCTCGGCGATCTTTTTGATGAACTCTACCTAAAAGGTCAAAAAGCATTCCTTCACGAAGTGCAACATTCGTCACAGAAAGCTCTTTAATGGATAATACCTTAAAGGCTGATTGCAAAATCACAAGCCCAGCTGGCATAACATCTGCTCGAAGGTCACTTAAATCAAAAAATTTGGCAATCTTTTTATTAGAGCCCAAATCAATAAATTTTCGCGCTAAACGTTTCAGCGCTTCACCAGTAATAAACTCATCTTGCAGACCAATATAAGAGAGTAATTCTCCAATCGTTCTAATAGTTCCAGAAGCCCCGATAAAGCAGGCATCTTGATAAGGAATGAGGTAACGTAAAGATTGTAGCTCTGATTCCACAAACATCAAGGCTTGATCGTAAGCGCCTTGCGAGACCTCCCCATTAGGAAAAAATTTGCGTGTCATATTCACACAGCCCACATCTCGGCTATACGCCTCTTTAATGGTATTTTCCCGTCCTAATATAAACTCCGTACTACCGCCACCAATATCCATTACGAAAAGATCACGATCTACAATATTGGCATATTGTGATACACCTAAATAGATTAAACGCGCCTCTTCCCGCCCTGAAATGATATCAATTGGCATCCCTAACGCTTCTTGTGCTTCTTTAATAAACGTTGGGTCCTTCATTTTACGAAGCGTTAATGTCCCCACCGCCCGGCAATTTTGCGGCGCAATATTAGCCAATCTTTCTCTAAACTTTCGAAGGCAATGGAGCGCACGCTCACGGACCATCGGATCAATCCCGCCGCCTTCTAATAAACCATATCCTAATTGGACCATCTCTTTAATTCGATCGACGACTAAAATTCGGCCATTATCTTCCTGCATCACTGCCATATGGAAGCTATTTGAGCCTAAATCGATTACTGCGTAAATATGGTCCTTCATGGTTTACCCCTTATTCATTAGGCTCGCTTAGCTAAATAATTACTGAGTTTTACAAAATCTTCAATATGAAGATTTTCCGCACGAATCTTTGGATCAATCCCTAAGTTAAGGATCTCTTCTTCTGATAAGAGTGATTTTAAATTATTTCGTAGCATCTTGCGTTTCATCGAAAAGGCATCTTTGACTACCTCAAAAAAGAGCGCATCATCTTCAATCCCATAAGGATTTCCTTCATAAGGAATAAGGCGCACAAATTGACTCATCACTTTTGGCGCAGGATCAAATGACTCAGGCGGAATCTCTAAAAGCGGCACCACTTCACAATAACGCTGCACCATAATCGACAATCGACTAAATGCAGAATCCCCTGGCTGCGCCGCCATTCGTTCAATCACCTCTTTTTGCAACATAAAGTGCATATCCTCAACCATCTCTACATTGCTAAGAAGATGGAAGATAATCGGCGTTGAAATATTGTAAGGAAGGTTACCGACAATCCGTAGCTTCTCCCCTTTTTCGCATAATTTTGGCAGATCAACTTTAAGAACATCTTCATTGATGACCGTTAACCCCTCTAAAGTCCGCAGATAATCAATAAGATCTCGGTCTAACTCAATCACGGTCATCTTTTTTGCCGCATTAAGGAGTGGCCTTGTCATTGCTCCAAGACCTGGCCCAATCTCCACAAGATTCTCCCCTGGCATTGGCATAATGCTCTGGATAATCTGGAAGATGATGCTCTCATCTATTAAGAAGTTTTGCCCAAAACGCTTGCGGGCCTTATGTTGCGGTTTATTCATAAAGTTCTATTCTTACTCTTTATTGATCTTATTGATAAAGAAAACTACTGTGAGCTTTCTCTTCTATTCTATCTTAAGTCACATTTACATCATAGTAACTAAAAAGCTCCGAGGAGTTTTAAACCACTCGGAGCTTCTCTATATTTTACTGCATCGAAATAGTATTGATGACTTTTAAATTATTGTGTGCCCACACGCTTCTCTACATAAACATCAGAGAGCATTCGATTTAACCACTCATCAAATGTTGCCGCTGCTTTCTTTCTAAAATAATACTCTCTGGCAACGTTACGAATCACTTCCTCATCTTGGAAGCCTGTACGGCGATCATTCACTTTAATTAAGTGATAACCATATGCCGTACGCACCGGCTGGCTAAGCTCATCTTTTGATAAGCGAACCATCGCTTTTTCAAACTCTGGCGCTAATTGACCAAGACCCACCCAACCTAAAGAACCATCTTCTGCTGCAGATAGCGGATCTTGGGAGTTTGCTCTGGCGATATCTTCAAATGATGCATCGCCTGAGATAATACGCTCACGAAGACGATTCGCTTCTTGGAGCGCTTTTGTTTCTGAAGTATCTTTGTTAACGGCAATTAAGATATGACTGACTTTATGCTGTGAAACGTTAGCACTCATCATTCTCTCTTTTAATTTTTGGAACTCTGCAGTTTTCATATAAAGATCAATCTCATTTTCAGAGAAACTTGTACTTTGTACGATCTCATTTTGTAAGCGAGCCGCTAACATCTGACCGCGAATATTCTCACGATATTGATTGTAATCCATGCCTTGGTACTGAATATACTCTCTTAAAGTTGCAATATCCGTGCCATTTCTTGCCGCAATATCGGCAATTGCCGCGTCAACTTCATTATTTTGGACATGTAATCCGGCTTGTTTTGCAAAAAGATCCTGATATTTTGTCGTAATTATCACTTTCGTCACATATTCTTCTAACTCTTGACCTGAGAGACGTTGGTTCGGTGGAATATAGCTCATCTCGTCTCTTGCCAGTTGCATTTCACGCTCCCAATCGGCAAGCGTAATAATGTCATCATTGATCACAAACGCGATACCATCAACGGTTCCAAGACGAGCCATAGCGGTTGGCGATGCCAATGTTAAGAGTGCAACTAAAGATAATATACGCATTTTCATAATGATCATTTCTCAAAATTTTCAACAATTTAAAAAGGGTTAAATCTCTCTAATATTTGATATAAGCAGAAGAATTTTACCACCTTAATGCAATTATCGCTAAGATATAATAAAATTGGCTTAGCAATTTTTATTATATCTAGGTTTTGGAAAATAATGTCAAACGAAAACAATACACAACTTGAAGCATCTTCTGTACAGGAAGACACGAATCTCACGCCACAAGAAGCTCGTCAAAAGCGCATTGAAATCTCTCAACAGCTTTTGCAAAAATTGTCAGAAGAATTTCCGACAATTTTCCCGCAGCCAAAAGATGGCCGCCCTGTTGCGCTGGCAATTGGTATCCATAAACAACTCATTCCTGTTGTCACAGAATGGGGCTTTAGCGCGGTGAATCTTCGCTCGGCACTCTCATGGTATACCAAACAACTTCGCTACCAACAAGCGGTTGTTCATGCGCCGCATCGCACCAACCTTGATGGTACAGACGCTGAGATTATTGATGATGAACATCGCAATCTTGCCAAAGAGAATGTTGAGAAAATTCAAGCGATTCTTGCAAAGAAGAACCCTGAAAGAGCTAAAAGAAAAGCCGATAATCGTGCTGAAAATAGAGCGCCTAAAAACCGCAAACCAAAAGCGGCTCGCCCTAATAATGCGCCTGCAGCAAAACCTGCAAAACAAGCGCCAAAAGAGCCACTTTCACTCGATGAAAAAATGCAGTCTCTTCTTAATAAATTCAATCAGTAATTCGTCAAAAAGTAACTATGAAACAAATACCCATTCGTCTTCTTAAAAACGCCCTTGAGCACGTTGCTAACACGCATCAAGTTGAAATCGATCCAAACCTGGTGCTTAAAAGCGTAGAAAGAACGCGAGATATCAGCCATGGCGACTTTGCTAGTAACATCGCAATGATGACCGCCCGTAACTTCAAATCTAATCCTCGAGCTGTTGCCGAGATGTTAATTGAAGCCATTGGTGAACAACCAGAAATTGCAAAGATAGAAATTGCTGGCCCTGGCTTTATCAACTTCACTTTCAAACCAGAAATCCACCATCAAGAACTTGGCAAAGTTTTAAATGATGGACCGAAATATGGTCACAATAATGAGGGTAATGGGGAAAAAGTTCAGATTGAATTTGTGTCAGCGAACCCAACAGGCCCGCTTCATGTCGGTCATGGTCGTGGTGCTGCTGTAGGTGATTCAATCGCCCGTGTACTTGAGGCGAATGGTTATGACCTTACTCGTGAGTTCTATTATAATGATGCCGGCGCCCAGATCGATAATCTTGCAGCTTCTGTCAAATCCCGCATTGATGGCATTACGCCTGAAGATAGCGCATGGCCAGAAGATGGTTACCGTGGGGAATATATTATTGATATCGCCAATAGCTATCTTGCTAAAGAGAGTATTACGGCGGATGATCGCGAAATTACCGCATCTGGAGATAAAGAGAATATCCAAGATATTCGTAACTTTGCCGTTGCGTACCTTCGCCGTGAACAAGATTTAGATCTTAAAGCCTTTGATATTAATTTTGATGTCTACTTCTTAGAATCTTCTCTCTATCAAGATGGCGCTGTGGATAAGGTCGTTAATCGTCTTATTGAAAATGGTAAAACATTTGAAGAAGATGGCGCTTTATGGCTTAGAACGACAGATTATGGTGATGATAAAGATCGTGTTATGCGCAAAAAAGAGGGCGGATACACTTACTTCGTCCCGGATGTCGCTTATCATGAGAAGAAATGGGATCGCGGCTTTAAGTTCGTCATCAACGAACAAGGTGCCGACCATCATGGAACCATTTCTCGTGTTCGTGCGGGGCTTCAAGCTTTAGATGTCGGGATTCCACAAGGCTGGCCTGAATATGTTCTTCATCAAATGGTGATGGTACTAAGAGACGGGCAAGAGGTGAAGATCTCCAAACGTGCAGGCTCTTATGTCACTTTGCGCGACCTTATTGATGAAGTGGGTAAAGATGCCACTCGCTACTTTTTAGCAGCACGTAATCCTGACTCACAATTACAATTTGATATTGATCTTGCGTTATCACAATCAAGTGATAACCCTGTCTACTATATCCAGTATGCCCATGCTCGCATCTGCTCAATTTTGGCAGAACGTGAACGCCGTGGTAATGCTTTTGATCCAACCTTTGCGATCAAAAACCTTGATAAGCTCACTATGGTTCAAGAGTATAAGCTCATGCGTACGCTCTCAACATTTGGTGAAATTGTCATTACCGCTGGAAATAATCGTGCGCCGCATCTTATTGCTAATTACCTACAAGATTTAGCAGCTGATGTTCATAGCTATTACAATGCTAAAGATGATGCGGGCAACGCGGTGCGGATTTTAACCGAGGATGAAGATCAAAAAGGCTTGCAAGATGCAAAACTGTATCTCTTAATGGCCGCGAAACAAGTTCTTGCCAATGGACTTGATCTTCTAGGTCTCTCAGCACCTACGAAGATGTAAGGAACACTGACAATGGTGCAACTCGGACAAGTCCAATCAAAAGAGAAGTGGCGGAAAATTAAGAGCTTCTTACGTCACTTTCGTAGGCCGCCGACAAAAGCCGAACTTCTCTTTTATATCCTTATTGTTGCACTCGTTGTTGCTGGCGCACTCTTTTTTGCTGATCGTGCAGAGAAAAAAGCCGAAGAGAAAGAGGCCCGCAGAATTGCGAGAATGGAGCGTTTAGCAGAGCTTGAAAGGGAGAGAAACAAACCTTTCTCCCCCGATGAAATTCAGATTCCTGAATCGGAATTCTCATTTTATGAGCAACTTGCTAATCGCTCTTTTCATATTGAAGGGGAAGAGGCCATTGGTGGCGCTCATTATGTTGAGCCAAAGCCAAAGCCAAAATTTGAGCTCATCAGCGAGCCTTCAGGCTATGAATCTGTGGATACCGAAATTAAAAATGAGTTTGCCTTAGAGCTTCTCTCGGCATCAGAATCATTTCAAGAACCCGCTCCCGCCCCTGAAAGCGGACCTCGAAAAAAACTCCAAACAGGAAGCTTCTCCTCCACATTTGAAGCTAATATTCATAAATCACAGTTAGAATCTTTAGGCTATAACCCCGAGGTTCAAAAAGCCGTCGTCAATGGTAAAACCATTTTCCGTGTGAAAATCGGCCCCTTTACCACTAAAGATCTCGCACAAGTGAAACGCAATCTCGATATGCAACAAATTAAATTTATTGAGGTTAACCCTTAATATTTTTCACCTTTTTCGCCTATCTTTAAATCGTAAAGCTTTATGCTTTCACCATAAAAATAGCGTATAGTGTGTAGCAATATCGTTTTAATAATTAATCAGTACAACTTAAGGTTTTATTATGTCACGTGGAATTAATAAAGTTATTCTTGTCGGACGTTTAGGGAATGATCCAGACGTTCGCTATACCGCAAGCGGAAGCGCGGTAACAACGATTTCTATCGCAACTTCAGAAAGCTGGAAAGATCGTAACACAGGACAACAACAAGAGCGTACAGAGTGGCATCGTGTTGTATTCTTCGGTCGTTTAGCAGAAATCGCAGGACAATACCTTAAAAAAGGTAGCCAAGTCTATGTGGAAGGTTCCCTTCGCACCAACAAATATACCGATAAAAATGGGATCGAGCGCTATAGCACCGATATCAACGCAAACGAGCTCCAAATGCTCGGCGGTGGCGGATCTGGCGGCGGCAACTTTGGTGGTCAGCCTATGCAAGATGATTACTCAGGCTTCAACCAAGCACCCCCACAAAACAACTACGGAGGCGGGCAACAACAGCAACAGCGTCAAGCCCCACAACAAAACCAAGGCTTCAACCAACCAAGACAGCAAGATAACAACATGGCTGACTTCGATAGCTTTGATGATGATGTACCGTTCTAATCTAAATTTTTAGATATTAAATACGAAACCTAACGATTTTTTAATTGTTAGGTTTTTTTATCGCATTTATTTAACGTATGATAAATATCGTAAAATGGGGTTATAGTAAAATTGGTTTAAAAGAGACTGAATCAGATTGCCGGCGCATCGGTAATTAGAAGCGAAAGAGCAGCTCTATCCGGCATCATGCAAGCTGGTTTGGTTTTTACGCTATATTGTTTATTTTTAATAAAATGTCTCTTAAACCAAATCGACTATACAAAATCTCTTTTAAACCAATAAAGTGATCTATATGCCGGAAATAATCAACATCCCTGCTACTTTATACCAAGAAAAAACAGCGCTAAAAGCAGACCTTCGTGCCGAAGTTTTAGAGAAACGAAAAGGCTTAACGAATGAACTAATAAAGAGCTATTCCCAAAGTATTGGGGAATGGCTTCTTTCTATATTGCCGGAAAAACCTATCTATATACATCTATTTCTGCCGATGGCAAAAAATCATGAAGTCGATCTTCGAGGTTTATTGCCGGTACTTTGGGAGCGTGGAGATACCGTTTATATTCCACGTGTAACCATCGATCAAAAACTTGAGCATGTGCAATTAACGCCAGGAACCATCATTGAGAAGAATCGCTGGGGGATTCCTGAGCCTGCAAAGCATCATTTGCCGGCAACTAAAGAAGAAATCAAAGCGATTGAGATCGTGCTGACACCGCTTTTAGTATGTGACCAACAAGGTTTTCGGGTCGGTTATGGCGGTGGGTTTTACGACCAGTTTTTTCAAGATTATCCACATGTGCAAAAGATCGGGGTTGGTTTTTTTGAGCCTATTACCGAAATTCTCGATATCTATGAAGGGGATATTCCTTTAGATCTATATATCTCGCCATCGAGAATCACACGCTTTAATCAGTAAAATGGTAAAATGCTAACTTCAGAAATTCACGCCGAAATGGAGAAAGCTTAGGATGTTATCCCTGTCAAAACTCACGCGCACTTTCTACAACAACTTACTCCTTTACTGCACTAAGATCTTTATCGTAATGTCCGGAGTTGTTATTGCGCCGATGTTAATAACGGGCTCCTTACAACTTCCTCCGATTTTAGGTGCCGTTGCCGCAGCGCTTTCTGATCTTGATAACCATATTAAAGGCCGCGTAAAAAATATTGGGCTGATCCTCCTGATCTTCTTCCTTGCTTCAACGGCGGTTGAGCTAATCTTCCCTTATCCTTTGATTTTTTTCCTTCTTTGCGTCTTTGGCACGGCATCTCTAATCATGCTTGGGGCTTTAGGAGATCGCTACGCCACGATTGCCTTTGGTACTTTAGTTTTAACCGTTTATACCATGCTCACTTTTGAAGCTGATCGCGCTTGGTATATTCAGCCGATTATGCTCATTATCGGGGCGCTTTGGTACCATCTGATCTCCCTTTTATTTCATTTTATTTGGCCGGCAAGACCGATGACTGAGTCTTTAGCGGATTGTTATAAAGATCTAGCAAGGTTACTTGAGCTTAAATCTCGTTTTTTTGACCCTGATGAAGTCGAAAGTATCAAAGAACTGAAATTAAAACTCTCCATTGCCGGAAAAAACTTAACCGCAAAGCTTGATAATATCCGCGGAGCGATTATTCGTAGATTACAAAATGAGCGAGGACAGAACCCTTTTCCAGAGATCCTCAATTACTATCTTGTCGCACAAACTATTTATGAACGCGCAGCTTCTGTGCATGTGGAATATGAGCTTTTGCACAAAAAATTCCTCTATAGCGACCTACTCTTTCGCTTCCAACGATTAATGATGCAACAAGGGCAAACAGCGCTCAAGATCTCTGAAGCCATCAATAAACATGAAGAGTACGAACATCCCCAATATCTCAATAGACTCTCGACCCGCTTAAATGAAACCATCGAGCGTCTTAAAAAGTCCGGAAATCATGAGCGAGAAGTTTATCGCTCCCTTGATAATCTTCTTCATAATCTAGAGCAAATTAACGCACTCTTTTTAAAGATGCAAAGTGGGCTTGCAACCAATGATCTTCTCAATACAGAGATTCAACAACTTCTACCTCAAACACCTCAAAAGATCAGTCTTAAAGATCGCTTCTTAGAGATTTATCAACGCATCATGAGCCATCTTACACCGGAATCTGAAGTCTTTCGTCATGCTGTGCGTATGAGCTTTGTAATGGGAGCGGGATACCTTATTATCTGGATTGCCAATATTGGGAATATCTATCTTCTTAATGGTGATGAAATTACAACTCGTATTTATTGGATCATTTTAACAGCGATCTTCGTCTGCCAACCTAATTCAACGGCAACAAAAACACGGATTACAAAGCGCTTTTCCGGCACCGTATTAGGCGTCATTGTTACCATTCTCTTTTTACAATTTTCACCATCGGTCTCCTTACAAGCGTTAATTGTCATCTTGAGCGGGACACTCTTTTTTATCTTTAGTGCCGCGCAATACTCCTTTGCCACAGCCCTGATTACCATCATGATCTTAATTGGCTTTAACTTAAATGATTATAACTTTATCGCCCCTGAGCGCCTTATTGATACGATGATTGGCTGCGCTCTAGCGTGGATTGCCGCGCGCTATATCTTGCCTGACTGGCGCTATCATAATGTTCTTAAGACCTATGATAAAGTTGCACTGCAAAATAGCCGTTATCTTAAAGAGATCCAAGAGCAATATCATCTTGGAAGAAGTGATCACCTTGCGTACTTAACCTCAAGAACGCTTGCAAGTGAAGCAGATAGCGAGCTCTCTTCACTTTTCTCCTCACTTTCTGCTTCCAATCAGCATGATAAAGCGACGCTAGAAGAGATCTTTAATAACCTCTGTTTAAATAATACCTTTTTAGGTTATCTCTCGGCATTAGGCGCTCATCGAGAAAAGGTAGAAGATAAAGAGGTATTAGTGCTATTTGATAAGACGGCTAATTTTATTATTAAAACACTTCAGACTAAACAGTTTGATCAGCCCTACTATAGCGCCTTAAAGCGGGAAATTTATCAGTTGCAACATCACGAGAGTTGCACACAAAATAGTGTCTCAACAATTTTATTACAACAGTTGATGCTTCTTCTTCGAACGCTTCCTTCTTATTTAAAGGCACTATTTAACGCATAAAATCATAATATGACACTCTGCTAATTCAATCTTTGATGCTATGATGGTTTATTAACTGATTTATAACATATTTATTTTTAAAGATGTTTATCACCACAAATAGCGTTATTAACATATTGTTTTAATAACAATAATAATTAAAACAGCATTATCTTTGGTGATTTATCTATAAGGAGTGTCAGTATGCCAAATCGTATTCGATATGATATCTATCCCCCAAAAGGTTCGATGGATCTTATCTCTCACACCGAAAGCGCTATTTTAAAGAAAACAGCCAAAGGTGAACTCTATCCGCTCTTTAGAAACTGTACTTTAGCAGTTCTTAATACCGGCAGTAAAACTGATGACCCTCATGTCATTTTTAATAAATATAAAGATTATGATATCGAACTGATCCGTACAGAGCGTGGGATTAAACTACGCCTTTATAATCCTCCTCATGAAGTTTTTGTCGATGGAAAGCTCACCGATGTTATTCGTCGTAACCTCTTCTCTGTGCTTAGAGATACCCTTTTTATTGATTCTGTTTCTAATCTTTATCAAGAATATAAAAATGGAAATGGTTCAATCCTTGATAACACCATTGAAACCCGTAACTCTTTAACCACCGATTTTGTATTTGCTATTTTACGTAATGCCAATACTTTACGCACCGACCAAGATCCTAATATTATCGTCTGCTGGGGCGGTCATTCTATTAATCAGACAGAGTATGAGTATGGTTACGCGGTTGGACAAGAGCTTGGCGTACGCCATCTAAATATCTGTACAGGTTGTGGCCCTGGCGCAATGGAAGCGCCGATGAGAGGAGCGGCTGTTGGGCATGCTAGACAATCAAATAAAGAGAGTCGCTTTATCGGTATCACCGAAACCTCTATCGTAGCAGCAGAGCCACCTAATCCGCTTGTTAACGAACTCATTGTAATGTCTGATATTGAAAAAAGGCTTGAAGCCTTTATTCGCTTAGGCCATGGCGTCATTATCTTCCCTGGCGGCGTTGGTACTGCTGAAGAGTTCTTCTATATTCTAGGCTTACTACTTCTTCCTCAAAATAAAGATATCTGCCTACCCCTGATATTAACTGGCCCTAAAGAGAGTGAGCAGTATTTCCGTACACTTGATAAATTTATTGAGAGAACCTTAGGAAAAGAGGCACAAAAACTCTATGAAATCATCATTGATGATCCTGTAGAGGTTGCTAAAAAACTAAAACTTTCAATGCCGCATGTTAAAGATTGCCGTCAGCAACGGGGTGATTCTTACTGCTTTAACTGGCTCTTAACCATCCCTGAAGATTTCCAAAAGCCTTTTATTCCAACACATGAAAATATGGCAACACTTGATCTTCATTTAGATCAGCCTAAAGAGAAGCTTGCGGCCAATCTTCGTAAAGCCTTCTCGGGGATTGTTGCCGGCAACGTTAAAGAGTTTGGCGTCAATGCTATTGCAGAGAAAGGTCCTTTTGAACTCACGGGGGATCCTGAACTTATGGAGATGGTTGATGAGTTACTACGGGACTTTGTAGAGCAGCAGCGAATGAAGCTTCCTGGCAGTGAATATGAGCCTTGCTACATTATTAAAAGCTAGATCTCCTATTCATCAACTTAATCATCAAGCTCATTGATGCATAAAATGCTACTCAAGCTTATTGGGTAGCATTTTTAATATATGACCACAGATACTCGCTGTAACGCGCTACTCTTCCCCTTAAAAAAAGACCTATATCAGTTATCTCTCCTATAATAAAACTCAACCAATTGTTTTAAAGTATATTATCCTTATATTAAGATCATTATTTAATCATCTTTGATTTCGATTTTTCAAATATCACAGAGGAGCTCTCTTCTCATGCAAAAATTTCCAAAGATTTTAACAATTACCGCGCTAGCGCTTTTCACGCAAAGCCTTGCCTTATCTGACGAATGTCGTCTCATTGAAAATCCTTATGCTCCAGAAGTTGATTCTCCTGAGATACGCCAAGAGATTTTCCAAAATAATGGTCAAATAGTTTTAGAGGTTCTTAAAAGTAGTAGTGCAGATACGATCTCTAAATCAGATCTTGAATCTCTCTTAAACTGCCTTAGAAGCTCGGTGAAACTTGGAGATCCTGTTGCTAGCGTCACGCTTGCTACAATGTTAGTTAATCTAGCAAAGCCTGAGAACCTCACTGAAGCTTATCTCACTAGAATCATCGCAAATACCCACCAAAGATATGATGTGATGGCAGATCTTAAACGCACCTTTTTTAATTTAGGTCCTGATAAACAACTACTCGATATGGCTTTTAAAGATAAAACGCCAGCAGATTTTGTCGAGATTTTCTCAACAGAATCACATCTTGCCGTCAGTGATGTTGAAGATCTCAAAATGGCATTTAAAGATAATTGGGATAACATGCCCGCCCTTTCTGAATATCTACTAACAAACAGCAAAAAGGGATCAGCAGGAGAGATGCTTGGCATCATTGTTTTACAAGAAAGTAGTATCAATGCCTTTAAAAACCATGAAAATGATCTTGATAATCACCTTATTATCGCAGACTTCGTCATGAACCATCTTGAATATAGACCAAGCTACGATTTTGCCAAAGAGACTTATGAAGTCGCCTTATCACAAGGCAACAATGATCAAAAAGCGCAGGCAAAAATACAATTAGAAAAGCTAAAATCCTTTATCAGCAATCAATAATATCGCGAAATCAAATGAAGAAAAGCTTTGCTTTAAATTGTTAGCACAAGATAACAAGTTTAGTGAAATAGGTTCAAAACAGACTGATTTAAATGCCGGCATATTGCGCTATTCACAATAATCAATTATTAATAGCCGCATCTTACAAGCACTATTTAATACACACCTTTATAGATTTATGCAAGGTTGGAAAAATGTTTCGAATTCTTCCTAAAATCCCGTGCCAGTAGCTTAAGACTTACTTTTCTTAAACCGATTTTACTATAAAATGCTCGCTCTCCCTTCCACGGCAAGGTAGCCCATTTCAAACCCTAGATACAATAAAAGGGCGTATATAATACGCCCTTTTGATACACTCACTAATACTTCTCTTTTTAAATAGAGAATAATCTCTTTTAGAGAGCTTTATCCACCTCTTTGGTCGAAATTCCTTGATCAATCCCGCCCCATTCTGCGCGAATCCATGTTAAAAGATCGGCGATCTGCTCGGGCTTTAATTCCCCATTAAACCCAGGCATCGCATACATTCTTTGCCCATTGGTATAATTAGTGGTCTGTAAACCATGGAGAATCACCCCGATAAAGGTTTGCGGATCTTGCATCTCCACAATGGCATTATGACTCAAAGATGGGGCAACATTTGGTGTACCCTCCCCTTGAAGACCGTGACATCCTGCGCAAGCTGCCATATAGTATTCTCGCCCTTTCTCCCTATCCCCTTGCTTCATTCTCCCCACCACTTGGTTATAAACTATTGGGGATTGCTCCGGCGTTAAAAGCTTCCCTTTTGAATCTGTTAAAAGATATGTTGCCATCGCTTTTACATCCGAAAGATTCATCTGGCTTGTGGAGAAATGCGTCACGGTATTCATACCCGCAAAAGAGCTTCCTTCTGGGGCAATTCCTGTTGATAGATACTGCGTTAAATCTGCAACGCTATAGCCATTTTTAGCAAGTCTTTCTGCTCGAATATCAGGAATTGCCATTCCAGATTCAAACCCACCCGCTAACGCATCGCTAAATTTTACACCCATCATAAAATTACGAGGAGAATGACACGCACCGCAATGCGCTAAGCCTTCCACTAAATAAGCCCCTCGATTCCAAACATCCGAGCGATTCTCATCGATTGGCACTTTTCGATCTGGAAAGTTAAGAAGTGTCCAAAAATTCATAAATGGTCGAACAGGAAGCTCAAAAACACCACTATTTTTAGCATTTGGAACCTGTAAAGGAGGAATACTCATGATATAAGCATAGAGCGCATCTAAATCACGATCAGTTGTAATGTGAGTAAAAACAAAGGGCATTGCCGGAAAGAGATTGCCTTTTTTACCCACACCATCTTTTAACGCACGATGGAAATCCTCTCGTGTATAATCCCCAATTCCAAAATCTTTATCGGGCGTAATATTGGTGGAATAGATCGTACCAAAAGGGGTCGCAATAGGAACGCCACCAGCGCCTTTTTCCCCATCAGACCGAGAATGACAACCAAAACAATCCCCCGCAAGTGCCAGCTCCTTCCCCCTAGGTATAAGCGCTTCTTGCTCTGCTTGAGGTAGGGGGGATTTCGCACTTTCACTCACCGTATCTTGCTTAAAAACACCAAACAATACCAATAAAGAGAAGATCACCCCAATAATTAATAACCAAACAATCAGCCTGATAAGACCACTGCGGCGTTTCGGGCGATCATAATAACGTAATTTTTTCATATGAATCCCCTTAATCAATCACGCAACCTGGCGTTGCAAGTGCGACATCACGAATCGCTTCATAGTAACGAACATAACCTGTACAACGACAAATATGATCATTAAGCGCATCTTCAATCGCTTTCTCTAAATGTGCTCGCTTTACCGGCGTTCGATTCAGCTGATCTAAAAAAACAGTCGCACCTGCAACAAATCCTGGTGCGCAATAGCCACATTGAAAAGAGAAATTATCAATAAAGGCTTGTTGAATCGGCGTTAATACTAATTTTCCTTCCTGCTCTTTTGCATGCCCTTCAATCGTGACGATATTTTTACCAGAAAAATAATGTGCACCAAATACACAAGTTCGGCTTTCGCTTTTTGAGCCATCATCATGCAGTACCATCACCGTGCAAGCGTGACAAACCCCTTGCCCACAGCCAAAATGTGTTCCTGTTAAATCTAAATATTCATGTAAAAAGTCAATCATTAACATTGTAATAGGAACCTCTATAGGCCCTATCTTTTCACCATTGATCGTTAAAGTTAGGGGTTTTCGCTCAATAGTGGGATACTTTTGAGTCACTCGCTCCTGATCCATCGCTTGATTCATTGCCGCTGTAGTCACTGTGCTTGCTGTCATCTCATTTGATCCTATCGTTTCTGCTTTATTGATCTTCTCTTGATCTTGATCTTGATCTTGAGAGATTAAAGTTTCATGATTGTTTTTAGTCATCTATTGCCGCCTTGTGTCGCCGGATCAATTGCTTGTAAGATCTTATCGGCAGTAATGGGGAACTCATAAAAACGAGCTCCTAGCGCATGGGTTAACGCATTACTGGTTGCAGGTAAAATCGGAATCATCCCAAGCTCAGCCATCCCTTTAGGCGGGGAGGTTTCAGATAAAGGGGGTAAAAATTCTGTCGTCTGCTTCCATACCGCGACATCTTTTGCTCTAGGTAAAACATAGCGGTTAAAGTTCCATGTCCCATTACCCGGCCCATCTTCATAAAGAGGCAACTCTTCCATCAGTGCATGACCAATTCCCATCGCCGTTCCCCCTTGAATCTGCCCTGAGACAAGCTCTGGAACAATCATCGTGCCGGGATCCATCATCATGTGATGCGACATAATATCCACCTCACCAGTAAAGCTATCTACGCTTAATTCTACTAAGCATGATGCTGGCGTTACCGTTGTTGGATCCGCCCCTGAACGATCGGTATCTGGAAAATAAGCAATTTTACGTTTAATAAAATCATATCCGCCGGTGGTCATTCTTGCTTTTAAATTTGCCGGCGCACCATCGCCATACTTCACAGCTAAAGCATCTAGTGGAAGATTTTTCATCCCAACGGTAGGAATATCAAATTCTGCCCGTGACCATTGCCAGCTCGAATAAGCATGAACTGCAACACCGGTAATCAATCCCAGCTCATGGGCTTTTTTCGCCAAAACGTCAAAAGGAATCGGCGTCATACCGCCTCCGCCAATCCCGCGCTCAGTTACCCTAACATCAGCAAGCGACATATTTAAACTACTAAATGTTCCGCCGCCAATCCCTTCACTCCAGATCGCTTTTGCCGCGGGCCAAAGAGAATTTTCTAATAAGAACTTCCCTGCTTGTCTTGTACCAAAGCCAATATAGTAAACACCGCTTGAAGAGCTCATATCGGGAATGAGTGCCGGCGTCCAAAAGGGATCACTTTTTGCCAGTTGATCTTGTTTCTTCTGATCTGCCCAGCTGGTATAAAGCGGCAACTCAGCAAATTCTGTCACCCCAAACTCCACATAATCAGGCGCTTTTCCTAAAGCCTGCCAAATCATCACCTGCTGCGCCGTTGTGCCGCCGGTTCCAATTTCTTGAACGCAGTGACGCATCGAAAGTTTACCCTTTGCATCAAACTCTAAAGAGAGAATCGTCGGCACGCCGCTTGAGCCATAAACTTGCTGGACTTGAGCAAAGCCAACCCCATAAAACCGCCCAGGATTTTGCCCTTCATACGCTTTTTTTGCCGTATCACGATTGACCCAAAGCGGATGCTTTTGTGCCATCTCCAGCATCTCAATATTGCGGGGATCACCGGCAAAGATCCCCCCTTGCGTATTGGTATAGCCCTCTTTAATCGCATTACGCATGCGTAGCTCAATGGGATCGATTTTTAATTCATGAGCGATCTCATCAACCATTAATTCGGTAATAGCCATCGATTGTAATGACCCAAAGCCACGCATTGATCCTGCTTCCACTGCCGGCGTTGCCATCGCTAGCGCCGTTAAATCTGATTTAGGGAAATAGTAAATAGACTGCGCACCACGCACCGCAACATGTGATACCGCCACCGAAAGATTCGCTCTTCCCCCACCATTACAGTTATACGTTCCTTTTAAGATCTCAAACTTACCACTATTACGGTCAACTGCCATCGTTACATCCATCTCAACAGCATGACGCTTCATTCCCATCTGAAATTGCTCATAACGATTATTTGCCATTCGTACCGGCAAGCCCCCGCTATAAAAACTAGCCGCCATCGCATAAATCGGGAATACAGAGTAATCTTTAGAACCATAGCCAACTGTGGAGCCTGTTAAAAGCACCACATTTTTCACATCTTTATACTGGCTATTTTTAATCATATCAACCGCCATCCCGGCAACGCCAGCCGGAGATTGCGTTGCCGTTAAAATATGCAATGTTTTTGTCTGATCATCATACCAAGCGTTACAGTTATCAGGCTCCATCGCACAAGCATCAATCGATTGGGAGAATCCTTGACGACTTAATACAAACTTTTTAGAATCCGTTTGTGCACGAGAAATCTCATCCGTAATCACCTCTGCATGCATCATTCCCTCTTTTTGAATTGCAGGCTTTTTATCTGCCTTTTCTAAAGCGCGAATAAAACCACCGCCACGATCTTTATGCAGTAAATTAGCTGTTAAAGAGGTCGTTGAATACATCTCTGGCGGCCAAATGACAAGATTGCCATCAAAGACGCCTTTAATCGCCGAATCTTGATAAGGGGAGAAAAGAGAAGGCGCTGTAGGGCTATCCCCCCCTATACGAACATAACGCGCCGCACCATAGTTTTTAGGCGGCTTAATACCTGTGGTTTTCCCATATTGAATAACGCTCTCTTCAAATTGTAAAAGCCGATGCGCTAAACTATAACGATCAAAATCCTCATAGATCAAAATAGCAACAGGATGCCCATAAATTGGCGGTGTTGTGCCTTTAGGAACTAAAATATTTTGCCCATAAAAACCAGATCCCATACTGGTATCTTGAGGAATATTAAACCCATCTTTAATCAAATCTTCTTGTAACACTAAGCGATCTGGCTGCAGTTCACTACCTAAAATAGAGAGATCAATCCCCTCAAACGTGCGATCTGCTTTCGTTGTTTTGAGCATAAAGGCATAAGCTTGTTTTGTTGGCCATCCTTGTAAATCCTTGGCCCGATAATCTCTGGCAAAGTTTTTCTGCCCCGTTACTTTACGAACACCATCCCAGCGAGTCTTCGCTTTACCATTAGCGCCTATCCAATTTGTTGATGTTGGGCCTGAGTTCATCTCTACAGCTTGTGCTAATGGTAGTTTTCCTATCATTACGGTAATCCCCGCGATTACCCCAAGCTTCATAAAACCTCGGCGTGAAAGACTCATACCCATAATTTTCTGCCTCTTATCTATTTTTTTATGATCATTTACTAAAATGACTTGTTAGATAAAAACTCCATAACTTGCCACTATGTAATTATTTATAATAATATACAATCATCAATAAATTAACTTCTAAAACAATAAAGTTTGATAATCAATATCAAAAAGCACGTTATTAATATCAATACTTCTATAATTGATGAGATAAAACGAGATAATTGCCAAATAATCACGGCATCTCCCTTTTGTCACATCAAAAGGATAGGT
This sequence comes from Ignatzschineria rhizosphaerae, assembly GCF_022655595.1. NCBI lineage: Bacteria > Pseudomonadati > Pseudomonadota > Gammaproteobacteria > Cardiobacteriales > Ignatzschineriaceae > Ignatzschineria > Ignatzschineria rhizosphaerae. The sequence goes on along the minus strand of NZ_CP093379.1, from coordinate 2,703,880 downwards.
TTTTTCTTTTCATGTAGGGTATCTCAAGCGATACTTAAAGGATAAAGGCGTAATGTGACAACAGGAATCTTCATTATGGCGGCGGGACTTAGCACTCGTTTTAAAAGGATTAGTCACGGACAACACAAATTACTCGCAAAATGTGAAAATAGCCCATTATCAGTGTTAGAAACCACTACGAAAACGGTACAAAAAGCCTTTCAAAACAGCCCTATTTTTATCTTAACCAATGAGCAAGAAACGGCCGTTACCGCACATGCCCATCAATTAAACAAGCATGTAATGCCGCTTAAAAGCGATGGATTAAGTACCTCTATTGCCGCTGGTATTGATGCTTTACAGCAACTCACACCTCATCAAAGGCTCAAACATCTTTTTATCTTGCCGGCAGATCTTCCTTTCATCCAGCGAGAAACATTAATGTTATTACAAGGGCGCTTTGAAAAATCAGATAAAAAAATTATTAGACCCACCTTTCAAGGATTATCAGGTCATCCTGTGGGCTTTCACCATTCACTCTTTCCAGAGCTACAAGCGCTATCGGGTGATTTTGGCGCAAAGATATTGTTACAAAAACATACAAGCGAAAAAGTCCCTGTACTAGATCCTGGCATCTTATGGGATATTGATGTACCTGAAGATTTTGCCACACATCCAGGAACTTTAGCATGGTGCGCATTAAACGCCGAATATCTCAAAAATCGCGCATAATCCCCTATTTTTAAGGGATACTTGATTCCTCTTTCTCTCTATTTTTCTATTTTCAATAAAGGCCTCTCTTTCCTGTGAAAACCTTAGATCTTCTAGTCATTGATACTGCGCTAATGTGGGTACAAGAACATCGTGAAATATGGCTCTGCACGGTATTGCATACTTATGGCTCAGCGCCACGCTCTCCTGGCGCACTCTTTGCGGCAACCGATCAAGGTCACTATGTGGGATCCCTTTCTGGGGGATGTATTGAGGAAGACTTCTTACAAAAACTCCAAGAAAAATTCTTCCTTAAAGAGAGCGAGGTTATTACCTATGGCGAGCAGAGCGAGCTATTTCGTCCCACAACAAAACTTCCTTGCGGAGGAACCATTGATGTTTTAGTGGAATACCTTTCCCCTTCAAGTGAAACTGATCACTATCTTAAAATGATGCAAGCCGCGATCAGTGGTAAAACAGAGAAGCTAAAGATCGTTAACCTTGGGGATAAAGCATATTTGGAAGATCTCCCCGAAAAACAACAAGGCAATATTGTCTATAATGAGACACATATTGAGATACGCTTACAAAGCTTTACCACACTCTTTATTGCGGGTATCTCGGCCGTTGCGCTCTATTGCATTGATTTTGCGTTAAGTTTAGGGTTTTCCGTGGTGGTCGCAGATGATAGACCTGAAGAACTACGTCAACTTAAAGAGAGTCCATCCATTGATAAAATCACATTATTAGAGACTTTCCCCGCCCAATATCTTGAAACCAATGGCGCAACCTCGCAAACTGCGATTATCTCGCTGACTCATGATCCTCGTATTGATGATTTTACAATGATTGCAGCTCTTGAAACGCCGGCATTTTATATTGGCGCAATGGGATCCAAACGCAATAGTGAGCACCGCTTTGCTAGATTAAGAGAATGCACAGATTTCACACAAGAGACACTCTCTCGTATTAAAGCACCGATCGGTATTCCTATTGGCAGTAAAACACCTGCAGAGATTGCGCTTTCAATCATGGCCGATATTGTGCAGAGTAAAAATTTACAATCTTCCTAAATAGTCCCTAATTATAAGAGGAATTTAAGGATAGACTTAAAAATTATGGTGGCTGTAATCATTAAAAGTAAAACCGTACAGCATGTGCATCAAATCAGCTTCCATGATGCCGGATAGAACAACTCTTGCGCTACTCATAACCGATGCGCCGGCAATCTGATTTAGTGGCTTTTAAACCAATTTAACGATATCTCACTCTCTATAGCGCCATTACTTTAAAATTTTTTCAGCAAAAAATACCGAGCGGTTATTTCAACTAGGTATCATTATCCTCTTATAAGATCTCCAATGCTTATTAGAAAGGCATCTAAAGAAGTCCTTTAATCTTTTAGCTTCTCTGCCTTTTTTAACCACAAATTTTTACGTACGGCATCATAGATCCAATTAAAGATCACCGTGTAAGGTAAGAAAAAAAGTAGGATGCCGATATCCATCATTAACGCTTCAAGTAGTGTCATCTTTAACACCCAAGCAATTATCGGGACAGTAATAATAATCAAACCACCTTCAAAAACTCCGGCATGAATCATTCTGATAATAAAGCCTCGCTCTTTAATAAAACCTCTCGTAACCCTATCGAAAGCGGCGTTATAGATAAAATTCCAAATCACGGCAATCGTCGCGATAATGAGCGTCATCAACCCCATTTCAGAAGCCGAGCGATTGAGTAAAAAGGCAAATAGTGGTGCGCAGATGATAAGTGCAACTGTTTCAAATAAGATGGCATGAAAAGCACGCTCTTTAATAGAACGATTCGTCGCATCATAGTTTGATATAACTTGTGCGTTGATAGATGGGTTATTAGGGTAAATGTCCATTTTCATAGAAAACTCCATTAAAAAATCAAACAATAATATTTTGATCTTCCCCTTTTTATTTGCGCTCTAAAGTTGGATTGATATCTTTTTTTAGGCAAATAAAAAGGGAAGTCCGTAGTGTTAACGGGACTCCCCAGTAGATATTGATCTTCTCACATACCTTGAGTCTTTGCAACTACAATCTTTTCATATACTATTAGGATTACTCGCCTTTACCTGTAGATCGTAAATCTACAGTTTATGAGGGTATAATTGAGGGTACAGACAAATAAGGTTACTAAAATGGCTCGCAGACCTAGATCTTTAACTAATACTGAAATATTAAAAGCTAAGAAAAAGGATAAACTTTATCGCTTATATGATGGCGATGGGCTCTGCCTTAAAATTACATCTGCTGGTAATAAAATTTGGGAGTACAGATTTAAAAATCCTGATACTAAAAAGTCAGACACAATTATTATTGGAGACTTCCCACTAACAACATTAGCCGAAGCTAGAGAGAAGCATAGCGAGCTAAGAAAACTTGTGATGAGCAAACAAAACCCCAAAACAATCCACTCAGGGGTTAATTTTATAGAAGCCTTTCACAATTGGCATGATAAATGGAAAGAGGAAGTTGCGGAGAAAACGGCTAAAGAAGCCTTTCATTTAATAAGCACGTATGCTTTTAGAATGATCGGGAATATGCAAATTGATAACATCGAGACAAAAGATATAGATAGAGTCTTAATGAAAGTAGAAAGAAGCGGTAACCTTTCTTCTTTGCAGCGAGTAAAGTCTTATTTTAGTAGAGTTTTTCAAAATGCAGCTAAAAAAGGACAGGTAAAGTATGATCCAACCCACCTTATCTCATTATCATCTTATAAAAAACATGTAACAAAAAACCACAGATCACTCTCGATCTATGAGATTTACAAACTGGTCAACTACTTTAAACACTCTACAGCGCAAGGTGTTACAAAAAGAGCTCTTGAATTAATTTTTAGAAATATAGCTCGAGCGCAAGAGGTCACTAATCTTGAGTGGGATTATGTTAATGAGAATAGAGGTTATTTTGATCTACCTGCTTCGATAATAAAAACAAAGAAAGAACACATAGTCCCACTAACCAGACAAACTAGAAATATATTAAAACTACAGCAGAATGATAGCAATTTTATCTTCTCTACCAATTCGATAGATGGGCATATTTCCAGAAAAACACTCCTTAAAACTTTAGCGACGAATAATATTGATTCTTCCCTACATGGCATTAGACATTTAGCTTCAACCGTGCTGAATGAAGCTTCTTCTAATTATAGAAGAATGTTTGATTCTGATGCTATTGAGATGGCTCTCGCTCACTCAGATAAAGATAACGTGAGAGAAACATATAATAAAGCTGAATATCTCCCACAGAGAAGGATTATGATTCAGTGGTGGAGTGACTTTATTGACCTATGCACATCAAGAGAAAACAATGCTTTAGCGTTGATATGGGCTGGCATCGATGACGCTCACCCTGAGAATAACCTCAATGTACCTTTGTTAGATATTTTCCCACTACCTGATGGGTTTGATACAACTGAAAAACTATGGCTTAGCTTCAAAGTAATTAGCAGCAAGGAAGTAATAACTTTCAACGACGTCATCGTTGAGTTTGATAACCTAAATAAACCTCAGCTTCTTAATATTATTACTGAGAATATTAAAGGGCTATCCTCATTAGAGGATGCAAAAATATCCGACATCAATCTACATAAAGAAATGAAGGATTCCATACATGAGTTTAGTATTATGAATGAGTGCTTTATAGATGAAAATGGTTTTGTATTTGAAGCGCCAAACCCAACAAGCGGAAAAATAATCAGATTTGCATAAGGCATTATACAGCGACCTACTTTTGTAGTTTATACTTTTTACTGCAAATAAGAGTACTATATCCTCATTACATTTTGAGGATCTGCAATGTCTTTGCAATTTGATATAAATAGACTTAATCTTCGTGAACTTAATAATGGCTTTGCAAGCCTAAAACTCTGCTTTATAGTGAAAGGAAGAGAGGTTCAAGTCAATATAACCCTAGATCAAATTAAACAAAATAAAATAGAGCAAATTATCTATCAAAATACTGCATCTCTAGTTGTCTCAAATATTAGAGTAATGCAAAAATCACTAATAGATGGCTCATTTAAATATCACGAAATTTAGACGCAAAAAAGACCCCGAAATTAATCGGGGTTTTATTTTACTCTTCAGCCAACATCTCAGCTTCTTGCCTCGCTATTTCAGCTTCTAATACTTCAGGATCTTCATAAAATCTCAGTGACACGAAGCGCCCATCGTTAATATCAACGGGATCTCCATTTAATATTCCTCGCTTCTCACCAAACATGATATTGCCCTCTTCATCTTCGACAATCTTATAGATTTCTCTACGCTTATATGTGCGAATAATGACGTTATTATCTTCATCTTGAGACCATTCGATATTAAAAAGCACGTCACCGTTTTTATCTTTCGGCGTTTCGATATACCAGTCGCCATCATACTCGCCCTTTGCTAAGCCAAGCGTATTACTGATCTTGTAAATACCAGTATCTAGCTTTTCAAAGACCGGCTTTTCATCGCCAAAACCACTATGCTCGATTTTATTAGCGAAGAGTTTAACAATTGGGCTTGCTGCTTTGATGTTGCCGTTACTGTCTACGGTTGTGTTGGAAGTTGAATAGAATTCAGCCCATTCAGAAATAACGCCACTTCTAGAACTAATCATCGCTAAACGATTATCAGTACTTAAATGGAGAGATGACCAGTAAGAAGCACCCCAACCAGAAGAAATTAATGAATCCCCGGAGGCTTTCCAACTAGGAAAGCCTGTTGAACCTCCCGCTACTTTATAAAAGCCGTTAGGAAGCCTTTCTGAAATATCATATTCTATTGATAAATTAGGAGCATTACCTATAGTGCCAACGCCATAAGCTCCCTCTTTCATAAATTTACCGTTGCCGATGCTCTGAGTCTCATCTCTAAACTTATCACGCACAGCCTTCATCTCATCAAGCACTTCTGTCCATTGCGTCAAAATCGGATCTGCTACATGCGTATTATCTCCGTAGATCCAATCTGAGAGAGCTGTTGGAGGCGTTGAGCTTGTGATCTTTAGTTGAAGCCCTGCTCTGAGTGGTAAGACTTTTTGATCGCCTTTTACCGCAAACCATGAGACATTCCAATCACCGTTCGGAATGTCGAAATTAATCACGCCCTTTGCGCTTGTATCCCGAGTAATTCGCTCTCCGTTTTGCTTAACGAAGATAAAGCGGATTTGATGCTCTACGTTTGTAACTGTGTTGTTTTTTACTACTGTTATTTGACCTGTTTGTTTTGCCATTTTGTTTTCCTTTAGACATGAAAAAAGCCCGTAATTACGGGCTTAGTTAATTTAATTACTATTTACTCAATCACTTCAAACTCTACATCTACAACTCCCGACCTAATATCCACTAATTTAACGGCGTTACTTCTTGCAAATCCACCCGTGTATGAGGTCGGGGCTGACTGATAAATTTCAATTGAAAAAGTGACATTGGGGGGAATGTGAATAAAATCACCTTGCTTATAGATATCAATTCTTTCATCGCTTGATTCTACTAATACCTTTCTTGAGCTATTGCGGATCTCTGAAACTCTAAATGTATTACCAGCATGGAAAGATCCTTCCATTTGATTAATGAACCATGAAGATATTACTTGCAAGTTCCTTTCCCACGGCACAGGATCAAACCTTTTAATGAAAGTTCTACTACCCCACATCAGTAATGATGCATAACGAATGGCTGGGATATTAAGAACCTCCCCAACATTCCCTTCAATTTTATTAGCTAAAATCGTTCCTTCAAATCGACCATTTTTAGCGTAAAAATCGCCGTTCTCTTCAACACTAAAATTAGGTTTATTTTTAGTACCACCAATAGCGATACTTCCACCATAAAAATGACCAGCATTTATTTCAACACCAGTGATCGTATACCCCTCAAATGATTCTGCATTGAACTTTTTAGCGCTCACAGATCCATCAATAATAAAATCAGTAACATTAAGAGATGCAACATCTTGCCCATTCACTCTCTGAATAATGAAAAGGTTCTTCTCTTGATTGCCAGTGCTTACGATAAAGCTATCCGCTGCGACCTTAAATAAGCTTTCCTTACCATCTGAGCCAAGCATAATTCCACCAATAGCGCCATTAGCGTCAACTTTAAGCGTCCAAAGCGCATTAACCTTTCCATCTACTTTTGCTGTTGTAGTTTTGTTCTCTGTAATCTGCGCTTGATGATCATTCGTCTTGCTTTGCAATTGAGTGATCTGCTCGCTCATCGTTCCATCAAAATCAGCAAATGTATTACTAAGCTCTTCGATTAATGATGAGTTACCTGCAACGCTTACGCTAATCACTGAATATTGACTTGCTCTCGAATACCCCTCAGTCGTTAAACTGATATTCTCTAAAATCTGATCCGCTTCATTCTTATCAAATCTTGCACTAGTTTCTGATTTAAGCGTTGATATTGCTTTTTGGTCATTAACTTGGGTAGTTTTGATTTTATTGATTTCAGCTTCATTTTTACCGATTTTAGAGTTAGCGGAGTTGATTTCCTGAGTCAATGTCGCTTTATCAGTAGCTTGAGTTTGAGCATTGGCTTTGATCTGAGCTTCGTTGTTATTAACTTTCGATGTTAATGTTGTGTTGATTTCTGCTTGAGCCTCCTTAGCTTCTGCGATTACTCCTTTGGTCTCTTCGATATCAGCCTGAGCGCTGCCAACGTTTGCTTTTAACATCAAATCTTGCTGAGAGCGTGTAACGCCTTCCGTTGCTAATGAAATCAGCGACAAAGTAGCGTCTGCTTCATTCTCATTAAACTTAGCAGTTACTTGTTCTTCTAGTTCAGCTTGAGCCTTTTCATTGTCAGCGACAGTTACTTTAATCCCTTCAATCTCAGCTTTATTATTGCCCATTTCAGATCTTGCATCATTGATTTGCTTGGTTAAAGCTTTATTATCATCAACCTGTGTTTGAGCATTAATCTTGATTTGAGCAGAGTTTTTCGCTATCTCTGATTTGATATCAGTATTAATCTCCGCCTGAGCTTCTTTTTCCTTTGCGACAACCGTTTTAGTCTCTTCAATTTGAGCGTGAGCATCAGCAACATTTGCACTAAGCATTAGATCTTGTTGAGATCGAGTAAAGCCTTCGGTCGAAAGAGAGATTAGTGAGAGAGTTGCATCTGCTTCATTTTCATCGAATTTGGTTTTAACATCTTCTTTGAAAATAGCTTGTGACTGCTTTTCATCGACAACAACTTGCTCTACTCGTTTAATCTCGGCTTTATTGCTATTAATTGAAGCTTCTAATTGGGTATCTTTTTGCGCTAATGCTTCAGTCTTATCAACGATAACCGTATTCGTTTCTTTGATCTGAGCAAAAGCATCTGCAACATTTACTTCTAAAACTGCATCTTGAGATCTTCTTGTGTAGCCTTCATTCATTAATGAGATATCTTTCAAGACATCATCAGCATTGATTTTCTCAATATTGATATTAAGCTTTTCATTATCGAGCTCTAACTTGCCGATACTTTCATTAATGACTATTTCAGACTCTTTTATCGCATCGTCAATGTTTTTGTCGAATTGATCTTGTAGCTCTTTACTGATCTCTTTCTCTGAGATTTTACCGTCAAGATAGCTGAGAATATCGTCTGAATTATCGCTTGGCTTGCCTAAAATCGAATAGCTAAACTCACCATCATTGCCGGCACGATCCACCAATCTAAACCAAAAATAATAAGCGTCACCAACTGATAAGCCATTAAACGTGTAGTTACTTTGAGGATACGGGACAACCGCTAATCTCGTAGCAGTCATTCGATCATCTCTCTCTGAATGCCAAATCTCAGTTGAAGCATCAGACGTGATTAATGCCGGTAACTGCCATCTTAACTCAATGCCAAAGACGATTGGTTTTGCTCGCAATCCATCGATAATATAGGTCGTGCTAAACGCAATAACTAGCTCTTCACTATGTTGGCCACTGCTATTTACCGCTCGAATTTTTGCGATATATTCACCTTGTGGGAGATTTTCAAGACCTAAAGAAGTCTCTTTTGTCTCGAAAGTTTTATATAATGCTTTATCTTTGAAGAGCTGAATACGATAGGTATTCTCGGTGCCAATGACAGATAGCGAATCCCACTCTAAAATAATCGCTCGGCCATCATTATTCACAATGCCGTTAGATAGTCCTGGCACTGAATTAATAACCGTAGTCTTTGAAGGAATATACTCGGCTCCTCGATCTACAATTGCTTCTTTCTGAGGATTATGTTGAATCGCTGAAACGGTATAAGTACCATCATCGTTCTCTTCGATATTCGTACATCTGAATAATCTTGGCTCGACATCTTTCAAAATGGCGTTAAATGCAGCGCTCTCAATAATCTCAGGCGCTAAAGTTAACTCATATTCAGTCTCTGAAATTTGACGTTTAACATCAAAGTTTCGTGGGCCCGATTTAGTTTCAATTGAAAATTCAAGCGCATTATTCACTTCACGATCAAGCGTAATCACACTGCCGTTTATGGCTTTAATTCTACCACCTAGCATAGTGCCAATATGATCATTATCAACAATCTCAATGATGTCATAGATCTCGTGATAAATGCCGGAAGCACCGACTTTAAATGATACGACAACGGTTTCAGTTAATGATGTGATTAACGCCCACAAAGCAGCTCTTCTTGCATAGCTTAGCTTTGTTACGCCAAATGCCACAATTGAAAGCGTAATAACCCGCTCAACTAGCGCAATATTGGCATCATCTGATACCTCATCAATCGTTGTTTCGTAGCCATTCTCCGCATCAACCCACTGAACTTGTACTTGGTTATAGCGTTGTGAAAGCTCAGTTTCTGCATAATCAAAAAGCCCATCAACCACCATTGAGTTATTGTAGATCCTCACGACATCATGCGCACGATCAGTATAGAGCGTTAAATACTCACCGTTATAGCCGCAAACTGCACGAAATGATGAGCAGAGATTGTTAATTGCCGTATACGCATCTTCGCCATAAAAAACAGCATTACAGACAAATCTAGGCTCCTTACCGCCATTCCCATCATCGACTAACTCATCACAGTATTTTGCAACACTATAGAAGTTATCAATATCGATCTTAATACCCTTATTGAGCGCATTAAAACCATCAACTTCATCCGTTAAAAGATCGTAGAGAATCCATACAGGGTTATTCGTCCATGCTGGCTTAAATAAGCGATCCCAAAGACCGGTATAAGTGCGAGTGACTGGATCATAATTACTTGGAACCTGAACAATACAACCCTTGATACCATAGGTTCTCTCGGGAATACCATCGCCAAACTGCTCAGAATCAATCTCAAGTCCCACAACTGCCGATAATGGATAGCGCATCTTCGCATCAATCGATTCAACGTAGCTAAAGAAGTAAGTATCGTTTCTCAGCATATCATCGTTAGAATCTGCCATTTCACGAACACAACGAATCTCAAATGGCGCTTCTGGCAGATCATCAAAGACGATATCTTGGCGATAAGGCTTGTTACCCTTTTCATAGATCGAAAATAGCTTAGAGGTATGGATAACATTGTTCTTCACAAGTTGAACGTGCAACTCAGCGGTTGTGGGCCACTGGTCGCCCTCTAATGTTGACCACATCAAAACATCAACGCCTACCGTTACTCTTACGGATGTTGCTTGGCTATTGGTTACCGTTCTTGAGATTGGGCGATCTTTCTTAACTTGCGTTGCAACTTCTACCGCTTTATCTACTGAACCAAATGAAGGCATGTAATCTTGATCAACCGTTCCCCGATTGTATTCCGCTCTTACCCCACCAAAATTCAACGATCCATCAGCATTTTGAATCGGTGTACCATTAAGATAAATAGACTTTAAAGGCTCATCGTTGCCATGCTGAAAACCAAAAATCTCACCACTACTGATGAGATCTGTTACTTTTAATCGCTGTGCTGAATGAGCTGTATTCGCCCAAATTACAGGAGTTCTTGCGCCTCCTCCTGATTTTCCACCCATTTAGTTAACTCCATTGTGTTGTAATTGTTACTGCTGCTTCTCTCATGCTGTCGGACATTGGATCTAATCGATACGGATTGCCTTTAGGATCTTCTGCCGGCATTGGTAAGATCGGTTTCTTGCTATAAGTTGGCTCTTGGATATCGCCTTCACTGTTATTGTCTGCTCCATCAGGTCGATAAGACGATAAAGACTGAGAAGCGATAACACTTCCAACTCTGATTTCCCCGTATGCTCGTGGAATTTTCTTACCTTGGCCTACGATGTTTGAAAGATTGGTAAAGGCTGAGGATTTACTATCTTCAATTCCTTGATGATCTTGATTAAATTTCTTAGGCTTAATAAGCATCTGAGCGACTCCACCGAGCATTAACCCGATCCCCATAGGCATAAGAAATTCCATTCCTGGCAAAAAGCTCACGCCAGTTAATACAGCACCTAAAATAAATGTTCCAAACTTCCCCGACCCAGCAACTCTTGGCGAAACATGAATTACGCTTCCATCGCTGACATCTAAAATGCCGGTATATTCAGATTGAGTTACGACTTTGTCATCGACTTTAACGCGATAATATCCTTTGCGTAGATACTGCTTTAAGCCGTCAATTTGAATTGCAAGGGAGCGAATCGCCTCATTAGCTGTATTTGCATAAAGCGTAAACGTCTCGCCAAATTGCGCTAAATTCCCGTGAAATTGCACTGTTACTCTGTTCATAAGTTTGATGCCTCCAAATCATTTAAAACGGCCTGAATCATTTCGGGCTTAAAGTTCTTGTGTCGCCAAATTGAATGCGTTCTTTTGCGAATGATGTAGTTATACGGAATACGTCTTGATAGCTGATTAAATGCGTGATGAAGCACGGTTGTATCATCAACAAATAACGCTAAGTGATTACCTTCTTCTTGAGATGAAGTAACGATTACATCGCCCGATTGAATCTCTTTGACCTGTTTAAATCCGACTTTCTTTAAACGCTTGATGATGATTCCAGCATCAGCATCTTTTTGCATATCGCCTCGTCTTGCTCTGCCTAAGTTAATTCCCATCAAGCTAAAAGCATCTTCAATTAAAGTTCCGCAATCGCTCTTGCCATATTCAAACTCACGACCACGAAGTAGCGGAACGCATGGGTATTTATGGATCTTGTCATCATGAACAATCTGCCATTCAAGCCCTGTATTAATCTGCATTTTGCGATCCATTGGTGATAAAAATTGATTGCTATCCGGGTGCGAATGAACGATTGCCTCTACACCTTTCCAATCGTCTAATTCAAACTCGAAGAAGTCCTTTTTATCAGTGGCCACATTTTCTAAGGGCGTAAAAAAACCGGCTTTTATAATTCCGCCGGCTTCCTCATTTCCATGTTTTTTGCAGTGTTCTAATATTTGTTTTTCCATTGCTACCTTTTCCCTTAAGTTAATTTCTTGAGAAAATTAACCTTAAATATTTATCTAGCCACCTTATCAGCCATCGGAAACCCTCCAAACGGCAATTGTCCATTAATCCCAAATCTAGCCTGACACCCATATAAAGTCTTGGAGCATTGATCTTTATCCATCTCATGCGGATCTAATGCGTAACCGTCAATATCGGCAATAGCGTGACCGTCATAACCACAGCCGGTGCCACGATATTTAAAAGGGCAAATACTCGCTAAGATCGTGCGGTTGGGTAATGAAGCCCCGTCCGTTTCCGTTGGTAAAGCAAGCTCAAAGGTCGCTTGTAGCTTGTTGTATGATTCAGGTCTATTAATGATGTAGCTATCTGCAACGTACTCATTCGGATTAGCGGCTGGATTGCCCTCTTTAAAGTTCACAGCATCAAGATGATTCGCTCGCACTCGATAACGTGTGACCTTTGCACCGACTAAGCCGCTGTACATCACGATAGCACCCGTCATATAGCCGTCTACATTTCCGACTGTTAAGGTTGGGCGATTGCTTTGTCCTGCACTTCGCTTTGATGCACCCTCGAAATTAATAGGGATAGGAATAAAGATTTTACCTCGCCAAACTACCGGCTCTTTTAATTCATTAACTTCATTACAAAACAGCCAAATACCATTTGTTGATCCGCTGATCTTGCTGATATCTAATTCAAATAATTCAACTTCTACTGGCAACTCAGCTTTGTTTAAATCTGATTTCGTTTCTTCGCTAATCATCTAAATACCTCTTTCATTTCTATTGTAAGCTTTTCTGTTGTTAATGACTCTTTCGGTGCTTCACTGAAACGCACCGTTGCCTTATGCCCTTTTATATCCAGCAAAAAAGCCTTTGATTTTCCATGACGCATAAAAAAAGCCAACACTTGGTCGGCATCTTCTGAATAGGTAAAGTTTTTAAAGGTTCGCCTTTTGGCATTTAATCCATCAGGGGATACTTGCTCATACCCATCTCCAAAACTCACTTCTTTCACTGCTTCATCATATTCAATCTCAGGCTCAGGATCTCTAAGCGGACACCATCTAAATACTTCCATTTACTCTCCTTTCTAGCTTTGATTATCGTCGAGGACCAATCATTCCCCCATCTCGAACCTCATCTTTTAAAAGCTTTTTAAATTCAGTCTTATAACTCTCTGCAAACTCTTTAGCAGCTTTTCTCGCATCCTCTTTCCCATCACCGCTACTTTGATAATGAATAGTTTGATGAACAACAACATCTCCGCTTGGCTGTGATTGCTGTTGAGGTGTAGAGTGATTTGCCGGCATATATCCCATCATTGCCATTTGCGTTGATGATCTGCCAACATGACCGCCATTTGCAAAGCCTCGTCCGCTTTTCGCTAAATCATGAAGCTGTTCAAAATACCCAACTCCAAGATTATTAACGGCCGCTTTACTCATGACATATTCGCCACCGTGAACGATCCCTTTAGGCTCAAACTTTCCGCCCATTCCTGTGAATCCTCCGCCTGAGAAGTCAATTACTCGACCGCCTGTTGCGTATTCAGGAATAAGTCCGCCTGTCCATGCTTGATAAGGAATACCTGGACTAATTGGGACACTTCCACCACCTGAGAATAAGCCTAAGCCAGATAACCATCCTTGCATGCCTGTAACCGCCTGCATCATAGCTATACGAATCATAATCTGCGATAAATCTTGCAGAATCGAAGTCGTCATATCTCTAAAGTTAAGCTTTCCAGTATGCGCAAAATCAACGAGGAAGCCTTCAATATTTCCAAATACCGACTGCGTAGCATCAGCGAATGAATCTCTCATTGTGCCGATATTGTCGATGTATTGTTGGAAGCCACTTTCGATACCTTTCCCGATACTATTCTCGTCATGCTCACGGTTCATTTCAATTAAGCCGTAACGCTCTTTTAGTGCCTCAATCTCTCTATTCAGGACTGCGATATTATCCTCTGTCATGCCGATTGAGATCAAGCGTGCTTCATTGTCTAAATCTCTAAAAAACGTAAGTCTTTCAATCTCTTTTTGGCTCTTGCCATATAAGCTAATTTCAAACTCTAGATCATCAAGGTCTTGAGTAGTATCACGCCCTAATTCTAAAATCGCATTGATTTGCTTCTGTGAATCTAGCTCTTGAGCTTTATAGAGCAGTAATTCTCTTTGTGAAGCCGTGATATTCGCCAATACGCCTTTAGTATCGTTTAACTGCATAGTCATTTCAGAAAATGCCGTGTATTGACTAAGATCGCCAAAAAGAGTTAGATCTTGTGTTAATGCTTTAGTTGAGATTAGCTCATCATTGAGAGATTTAAGGGTATCATCAAAGTAGTTTAGGCTTGTTTTTCCGCCAACATTTGGAGCATTTCCGATAGCCGTCAACCAAAATTCAAGTTCCTTTAGCTGCTCAGGATCAATACCTAAATCAACTGCTCTTGCTATCAATTTCGCTCGAGTGATCTCCTGCACGCTTTTGCCTATATTGTCATATTGCTCTTCTACGTCTGAAAGTATTTTTGTAAGCTCTTCATCGTTTGCCTTCATGAGTTGTTGCTGATCAATTATCTTCGCCCAATTTAAAAATACCTGATATGTACTCTCATCCATATCATCTAAATTACCAACAGCCCTCTCAAAAGCTAACTGAGCCTCAACCCCATTATTATTAATCTCATACATTTTCTTAGCCATGGAAGAGTAAAGATCTAAAGACTTTCCTGCTAAGTTTAATCCCTCATTAGCATTTTTCGCCAGTCTAGCCCAAGCCCCCATCTCAATGATTTGCCCTCCTGCCGTTTTAGCTCTTTCCTGAATTAATTCCAAAGTATCCGATACAATTTTTAAGGCATCATCTGTATAAGTTGCTTCCTCTTTAAGTAGTGCTAACCTTTTTTGATCTCTCGCAATCAAATTGTTTGTGCTGGCATCTTCAACTCCTCTAGCAGCATATAATCTCTGCCTTCTATAAAAACCCTCTAATTGCGACTCAATAGCATCAATATCAGACTCTAACCCTCTCCTCTTTTCTGACAAATCTAAAAACATGTCGGAATATTTTATTTGAGCACCTTCGACCTTTTCTTTATTCATCGTTTTCAAGCGCTCAGTTAGATCCATTACCTCTTGCTCCAATTGACCTACTTCTGATTTTGCATCTCTAGTGCTATTTGCAAATAACATCCAACCTCCTGTAGCTATTGTCACTGCAGTTGTCAACGCTCCAACCGGTCCTCCTAAAAATGCAATTGTTGAAGATAATCCTTGAGCAGCAACAGATGTTGCTACCATTGATCTAGCAGCCACTCGAGAAGCCCCTGTTAATTCTGCTAACTTCACTTGATACCTACTAGCTTCGAATGCTGATTTTCTAAATGAATTTGCAGTAGTAATCAACCCTGAAGTCATTCTCCCTGTTACCACTGATGCAGCCACTAAGACTGGAATTAAAGCATACTCCAAATTATCAGCAATACCGATAACTGTTGATGCAAATAGAGAAGTAACCCCTAGGCTTTCGTTAATATTTCCCCATAAGTGACTAAACTCATTATTCAACTTAACAAAGGAATCCCCAACTGTATTTGCCATTGAATCTGCGGCAACCTTATTTTCATTTAACGATCTTAGAAGTCCTTCGTTAATCATTTGAACAGTCAGAAGCCCATCATGCCCCATTTTATCTATTTCTTGTGCAGTCTTACCATAAACATCTCCTATATTTTTCGCCACAGTCTCAACTGCACCTGAAAATACACGCCACTGCTCGCCATTCATTACCCCCTTACTCAGAGCTTTATCATATTGAATAATCGCAGATTCGGCTCTTTGGGCTGACGTAGCATTACGGACAAAGGCAAAGCTGAGACTGTCTGTAATATCTAAAGCTTGTCCTAGAGAATACCCCATCGACCTCAAGTTTCCAGATGTAGCAATAAACATCTCTTGAGCTTCAGCTAAAGATCTGAATGAAGTATTTGCAGATTGCAGTAATCTCTGCTGAACGAAATTAAATTCTCCCAAGCTATCTGTCGCCATCCTCACCCGCTCACTCATTGCTCTGTAATTATCGCCAATATCAAGCAAGCTCCGTGTAACTTGAAGTGTTACTAGTCCTTTTATAGCCTTCTCTGCCAACCCCAAATACTGCTCTGCATCTCTTGCTTTTCTACCTGTCTTCTCCAAAGAGTTCCCAAGATCATCTACTTTTCCACTAGCACTCCCTGATTTTCTTTCTAGCTTATCAGCAGTATTAGCAACTTTATTTAAAGCATCTTCAGCCCTATCCGCCCCAACAGCACTAACCCTGATGTACATACCTAAATCAGCCATTTATCTCTCCTTATTAACTTATTTTCACTATAAAAAAGCCTGCATAAGCAGGCATAAAATAACTTCCATCACAATATAAAATTTTTGATACTACAAACTATCAGCAACTTATGTAATCATATGTATCTTGTTCACCAGTAATCTTTACTCCGAGGTCTATATATGAATCCTAATATGTTTTGGGGGTTGCTTGTTTTAGCTATCCCTGCTCTCTATGCTCTTACTCTCCTTTTAAAAATGTGGGGCGAAACCCAAAAAGAGATCGACAAAAGTAAAGATACCTTAATACTAAAATCCATAAATAATCTTGATAGTTTCACTGCTACTGGCTACTATCTCGCTCCACGCCTAAAAACAGGTATAGCTATTGATGAAGATAGAAAGAAAATATGCCTAATACAAAGCCAACACCCCTTCAATTTAACAATGATTAGCTTTCAGGATGTGCTCTTAGTTGAATTAATTGAAGATGGAGTTTCTATTACTAAAACATCTAGAACTAGCCAAATAGGTGGTGCTTTATTAGGCTCAATTCTTTTAGGCGGAGTAGGAGCTGTTATAGGTGGGCTTTCTGGCTCTAAAAAAACATCAACTAATGCTAATAGCATTATTCTTCGTGTCGTTGTCAACAGTACCGTCAACCCTGATCACATCATTCACTTTTTAGATCAAGAAGTTGAAAAGAATGACGAAATCTATCAAGAAGCAATAAGCTCTGCTAGAAAATGGGAAAGCACACTAAATGTAATCATCCATCAAGCAGATATGATTGATAAAAAAAATGCCTCTCTTCCATTAGATCTATCAGATGAAGCCAACACTATCTCAAAATTGGAAAGACTCGCCAGTCTAAAAGATCGAGGTGTACTAACGGATGATGAGTTTCAAGCCGAGAAAATAAAAATCTTAAACCCCTAAAAACCCTCTTCTTTTGATTAGACTCTAAGTGAGGCGATCTAAATCTGACTCAACGCCACTAACCCCCACTGCTTGGACTTTAATAAGCATCCCTAAATCTGCCATATTTTCTCTTCCTATCTATTTTTGGACAATAAAAAAGCCCTAATTAAAGGGCATTTACATGATTTTCTTTTACGGTTTTGTGCTAGGGAAGGCTGTTAGCCTTCACAGTAAGTATTCCAAGCCTCAGCAAATTCCTTGCCACCCTGTGATTTTGTTGCGGCAATACTCCCTACAGCCAAAAATGGTTCATAGCCTGCATATCCCCCAAGCCTATTTTTTGCATTCACATAACCACAAACAGCTTTCACGCCTTCTCTATTTTTGTGAACATATATATCCTTGTACTCTGCTGATTTTGGGTCTACAAGGGTCTTCTGAATAGATTCTTTAGCCACCCTAATCCTAGCGATTTTGTCCATCTCTTCTTTAGACTCCTCGCTTTGACTGCATCCCACAACAAATAACGAAACCATAACCATTGCCAATAAACGCTTCATAATCTCTCCTAAAATTTGATCATTTAATCTTACCTCACTTTTCCCTTAGAAGCACAAATAGCCCCAGTTAAGGAGCTATTTTTAATTAATGATTAAATTTAGATTAGGCTTTTAACTATTCTTTAAAATATTTAAAAATGTTTCATTTCTTGCTACTGCATCGGTGAATATACTCTTGGACGAGATAAATGTTATGTGTGTTTTAGAGCCTGGTAAATACCCATAATACATACAACCATCATTGCTAAATACTTTCGTGAAAGTCCTATCCCTCATAACTAATTCTAGGTTTTCATCATTAGCATCGAAATCACAAATAATATAACAGTAGAAATTTCTTATATTATCCACCATATCCATAAGTGCCATTTTATACCGAACAGCCTGATCTATTCCTGATGCCTTCTCTAAATAGTTAATATCTCCTTTTTTGAATTCAATCAATACGACATCTTTAAATGAATCGCTTTTTTCAGGATTATTGTACAAAATAAATAAATCAGGGCGATCTCTTGGAGCTTTAGGGGCATTCTTGTCACCAACCTCATCATATATCCTTTTCATGGCGACATCTGACGCAGTGTAAACAAATGACATGAACTTATCATCTAGCAACCATATACTGTTCTCATATAACCCCATCTCATTCTTTTGCTTGCCTTCCTTGGATTTAGCTGTCGCTTTTTGTGGAAAGAATAAACTATGCAAGATATCTTCATTCTCTTTTGAACCTGTTAGCCCTAGTCCTTTTTTGGCCACTATATCTCTATGGAATATATATTTAGCCAATTCATGCTTATTCTGCTCCGTGACTTCACTAGCAAGCTGATCAATTGATATGTCAGCCCTATCAAGAAGCGCAACCAATCTATCTTCACTGTCATTAACTTTTTTTCTGTAATCTTCAATTATTCTTTTTTCATCAAAAAATAAACTACTTGGGTCAATATCATCAAAGTTAATATACCCGTACCGCTCTTTGAGTTTACTTAGCTTTGTTTTATTTTCCTTTCCTAGATCAGGCTCATGCTGGTGAACTATTTCCAAACATAGCTTTTTAAGCTCATCTTTAAATCCTTTATTGGGAGCAAGTAATATTGCATCCTCCTGCTCTGAATCATCAAAATCTCTAAAATCAAATCTAGTTCTTTCTGCGTTAGCATTCTCATCTAAGAATTCAGATGTGATCGCAAATATATACTGCGTTTTAAAGTCTTTGCTTACTACATCTGAGTCAACTTGAAGGTTGTTGGCGCAATAAGATATAGCTATTCCGTTCTTGCTCTTATTTCTAAATACATAAATAAGAAAATTACAAGATCCACTCTCATACTGCCTGCTCTCTAAATAGTTGATATCCTCGCTATTTATACTCTCAAATTTAGAGTTATTAACAAAAACATTGATCGATATATTTTTCCCAGTATCTTGCTGCTTTAAAAAAAGCATCAGGTTGAACTTCTCTTTCAAAAAAGAAACACACGATGCTGGCTGTGTGCCATATCGTCTTAAATTTAAATCGCTCAAGACGATTTGCGTATAAGTATCTTTATTTCTGCAATCAGATGTTATTACATCCTCTCTTTTAGCATCAAATGAGAAAGGGAATTTAACTAACTTCCCTTCTTTTGAGACGCTCTCAACTTCAATTCTATTAGCTATCTTCAAGAAAGAGATCCGACCAATTCCCTTCCCTCCAATCCCCGCTTTATTATCAGTAGCAACTTCAAAAAAAGCATCGGTATTTCTCTTTGTAAGCCCATCACCATTATCTCTGATGGATATCTTATTTAAGCGCCCCATACCTGAAGCTTCACCATCAATAGTACTGTCATACTGATACCCCAGAGTAATATCAATCTGAGTCGCATTTGCCTGTATAGAATTCATTACAGACTCTTTTAAAACATCATTAACTGTAACGTTTTTATACAGATATCCTGAGATTCTAGGTAGATTTGTTTTCATTGAATTGAGGCCTTGATCACTTAAAGTTGCTTTCATGTTACCTCTAATTAAATTAAACGACAAATAGCCCTTAAATCAGGGCTATCCATATATTTACTGTTAATACTTAAATCAGACTTTTGACTTCCGATACAGCTTTGGAAATCTCGTTCATTTCTGATTTAATCTTCAAGAACGAATCCTCACTAAGAGTTATCCGACCATCCATATTCTTAATTCTTTCCGTATCCCAACTAGTGCAGATTTTGCGCCAGTTCAAACCACTGATAAATAGAGCCTCAAGAGGTCGGTCGGGATCACGACTAACGTCAACGCATTTTTGCGCTTACGGGATAAATGACGGCTTATCGGGCAATTGCTCAGCTTCAAATCTGACTGCACAAACTGGTGCAGTCCTCCACGGTCTTTTTAATTGAGCTTTTCTTGTTAGTGGGTAACCTCAACCTCGATTGATTCAAGTTCCTCTACTTTTTTAGCGATTTCCTCTGCCAAAATAGACTCATATTGATTCCAAACTTTAGCGAAGTTAGCCTTATCTAGCACCTTTAAAGCCCGTAATAAGGCAAGCCCTTCCATGCTACTCCTTTCCCACTCGAATACTGCATCAGCATAGCCATCTTCCCACTCTTGACTCGTAGGCTCACCGCCACTTAAAAAAATCTCATGAAGCCTTTTTACACCGGCATTTTCTCTTGGCTCATTCATTAACTCTAGATTTATATCTTTCATTTTAATACCTCAATCAATTAGTGGATTTTCTTGTTATCAGTAGATTTATAATCAATATCGCCCTGCATCAGGCTTATGAGGTCTTCTATTTTGGCTCTAAGGATAGGTTTCTCTACTTTACGTTCTTGCATCAATGTTCCGCCAAGACTCCCTTTAGCCGCTGAAACATCTTCTTCCTGCATAGCTGCAAATAGACGATCTTGTAAGCTGGCTTGGGTTTTGATGTGTTCATACATAACATTGAAGGCATTAATGTAATCAATTTTAAATTCCATTGCCTTTTTGCCGGTATACCCCATAACTAGAAGTATCATCGCATCTTTTGTTAAGAGATATTTAGGCTGAACTTTCCCTTGGGAATCCAAATATGAGCTCTCCTCAAAAGTGGGGAGACCTTTTAATCCAGCGTTATTTTTAAGTAGCTTGGAAATACTCCGCAAAACATAGTCATGCCTCTTTTCAAATCTCCTTGCTATAAGCAAGCTATCCGTCATAACCTCTTTATCACTGATAAAAACTAAATCTAATTCCGCTACTTCATTTGTCTGATTTGCTACATTTTCATTTAACATATATAATTTCCTTATTCATATTTAAATTAAAACCCCTGATCGATATCGCTCGAAAAGGGGTTTATTTTTTGCATTAAAAAAGCTGTTACTTCATCAGCCAGAACATCAAGCCGATACAAATACAACTCAATAAAAAAGCGAGCCCAATGCCCGCCATCGTAAAAAATATTGTTTTAGCTTTTTTCTTATCTGCTTCTGATGCCTTTTGGTTGATCTTTACTGACACCTTCATTTCATAGCCCAGATTAATATCTCAGTACCAACAAGAGCTAAGAACAGAGCGATCCCTATGTTTAGGATCATCGCAACCCTGTAAGCACCTTTTTCGCTCATCTTACCTTCGATTTTCACTTGCATACTTACCCTCTAAAGAAATACATCAGGGTGAATAGTACTGGCGTGATCCCAAAGCAAATAAACATAATTGAGGCTCCTATACTTTTGATCAAAATAGCTCTTCCTGCTGCTTTCTCAGAAGCCTTACCTTCAAGTGAAGTTTTCATACTCACTCCCATTTCTAGACTTTTGCCTAGTTTCTTCATATAATCATTCATAGATTTGATTGATTTCCTTTTCACATAGTCAATCAAAAGGCGTTGAGTGTTTGCCGCACTACAACGCTTTTTTTATGTATTAAAAAAGGGACTCCGAAGAATCCCTTATTTTTCTGATATCGCCTCAAGATAAAGCGAGTCGAGTATCTTTAAAGCCTGAATGTCATCTCTGGTTGCTTCAATGCTCATTACTCGAAAGTAGGCATCTATTGAGTCATACGAGATTGGATTAACTCCAAATCCTCCACTGCTCCGAGCCTGATTTAAGTCGATAAACCATGCCCATACATGCTGATAGTAAAGAGGAATTTCAGGAATATCTATTAGATCCCCTATATCGCTATCAACCTGCTTGGCAGTAGCTGAAACCTGCTGAAAGAGAGTTTCTTTACTCTCCCCAACAGGTCTAAAATAGAACTCTATGCAGTCTTTTGCTCTGTCTCTGAGCTCTTGTAAAAAAAATTATCATCTTGTGCCTTAACTGCAATTTGGCTTCTGATAAACGGGAAATTCTCCAAGAGCAGCTTAATATTCTCACGAGTAGAGACGATTTTATTCCCATCAGACAACTCAAAACCGATCGTGTTATCTGCTTCTTCGATAGTAAACCCATCAATACTATCGACAATCTCACATGCTATTTCGATATCATTATCTACCGCCGCTCCTACCCCTTGAGCTTTCACTTGATTATTTAGCTTTGCAATCTCGTCAATCTTGGTTTGCACAGCTTTAGACTTCAGAGATCGGATATAAATAACCCCACCGCTTTTTGCTCCTGTTGGGTATAACACCTCCATCTTTTGCGATTTTTCAAACTTGTCTTTACTGTAATTCATTAAATTCATTTTCTTACTCTCCTAAACTTGCTGGAATTGTGATTTGTTCTGGCCCTTCGTTGATAACGAGGCTCATGCTTGCTGTGACGATTCCCTTAAGTTGAAGCCCAAAGTTATGCGAATCTACATAAGCAATAAATTCTTCGCCACCACCTTCATTAGACTCCCATCGCATATAGCGGTTATCTCCTAGTTCTGCTGCCTTTCGAACTGCCACATAGGCGCTATCCTCATCTGAGGAGTAAAGCATCGGGAGAGTTCCCGTACTCTCACCAGGAAAGCCTTTTTTAGATTTTGGGCTGCCATCACAAATTGTGGTTTCATCTGACTTATCAGCTGCCGCTACCTGAATATCTAATCCAGTCGCTCCGCATGCGATTTGGATAAGCTCTGAATCTTCCGGTTTATCTGCTAGATTATTGCAAGTGGTTTTACTGATAAACAGTTTTGATTTTGCTACTAAAGTTGAACTCATATTCACTCCTAAACTTTTCTATTAAACTTAAAATAAATTGATACTGCGGTCATATACTTACCGCTTGATTTAATACTTGGGGATACTTCAACTGGCTCGAATATCTCTGCACTTTTGATTTTGTCGCCAATGCTGAATAGACTTGAGAACTCTTCGACTAACCGATCAGATCGTCTCGCTGATTCGCCCTCTTTCATGTAGAAATTCACTTGAAAGATTGCTTGATGCTCTTGATGAGTCATCGTGACAACGTGAGGTTTAATCGGAAGCGTGGAGCACTCTAAATACTCGCCTTTGCCTTGATAAGGGACGTTTTCATAACTCACGCTAAGACTATGTTTCTTTGCAAAATCACGAACTTTGATCTCAAAAGCTTGCTTGATATCACTTAAACTCATTGATTACCTCTTGAATAGCTATACGAGCGAACCCTTTAGGTGCTTGCTTGGAATAACCGTCAAGAGTCTTAGGTGTCTCCCTCATTCGTCCAGTTTTCTCATCAACTAACGTTGTAAAAAGACCGTATTCCACAATCGTTGCATGAGCTGCACTTGATACGACTTGGAACGAGTAAGGGGTTTCTTCGATCAGACTCCAAGAGCCTTTTAACTCACCAGTATCAACAGGCACTTTCTGCTCGATCTTCGACTTTAAGAGTAAAGCCGCCTTTCTAACGTCACCCTCGACCTCTAAAAGAATTTCATTTTTTGCCGCTTCAATTTGCTCCTTAATTCCCATTAAACCCTCCTTACGTGAGCCTTATAGAGAACAATCGTTGATGCCGGCTGAATTGGATTAGGATTTTCAACTCTCCATTCTTCACCGTTAACAGTGACGATAGAGCCTTTCGCTAATTGCAAAGAAGGCATTGCCAAAAGGATCTTATCTCCTACCTCAATCAGATTGTTCTGATCGCTATCACGAAGATTAAAGTTAGTGATTACCGCAAACCCCTTCGTTTCGAGCTTTGTTGAGCTTGAGTCTATTTCAGGATCGTAATCGCCTTCAATCTCTAAAACAGCCGAACATTCAACGCCAAATTCAGGGATTGCATCATTAACAATTGTGAGTATTTCGTCATAATCAAAAGTCATCGGTACACCTTAAAGCTAATCCCACTCGATTGAGCAAGAAGCCCCTTTAGCATCTTAGTAATACGGTCAATGCCATCTGAATAAGCAGAACCACTATCAGGCGTGTAATTAATCTCGATCACATCGACTTTTACCCGATCTTTATCACGAGTTTTACCAATAACAAGCTCATTCATCGCCGCCACTTCACAAGTCGCATTAACGAGCTGATTTGGAACTTCTCCGCTTTCTTTTGCTTTGATGTTCAAATCATCTTTAAACTCGAAATTGATATCAATAAAGTCTGTTGCTGACACTAATCGTTGATTCTTCTGCTCATCACTAAGCATTGACCACATCAAAGCTGATTGACGCTTTTCGTGATACTCATTGGCACAATCAAGCGTTGCGTAACTATCCATACTTTCTCCTAAGAAAAAGGGGCTGTTACGCCCCGTTGTTTATTCCTGAACTTCTTCCCGCTCTTCGGATTCCTCGCCTTCCACAGGATCTTCCTCCGAATTCTCTTGGGTACTTGCACCTGTAATAGCATCATGTAGAGCATTAAATGCCCTTTGCAGTTCTGCCGCACTAGCCTTACCTTCAAGCTTTGGAATTAACTTTACTCGCTCAATTAGATCTTCTGCATCAACAGTTAAAATCACAGGTTCAGGAAGCTCTACTTCAGGAGCGTTATTATTCGCTACAGAATTTGCCTGAGCTTGAGCAGTCGCATTATCGTTAACTGTCTGTACCAATTGGTCTACTCGCTCATGAGCCGACTCAATACCGCCCTCAATACGATTAAAGTCCGAAGCACCAGGGCGATCACCTTTAGCCCATTCGCGCTTTTCAAATTTTGTTTCTTGTTTTGTTTCTTTTGTCATGTTTATTTACCTCATTAAAAAAGGCGACCTAAGCCGCCTTGAATTTAAAATTGACTGGATTAGTCGCCTAAACCACCATCTAAGCCTGAATCTTCTAAAGCATCTGCCACGATTAAAAGAACACCAGCTGTATCCTTGTTAGATGTTGCGTGCTTCTTCCAGTTTTCAGGCGTTGCGAGCGCCGCATCAGTTGGAGAAGCGCCTTTAGTGGTATCCCATGAGTAACCAAGAATGCCGGCATTGTAAGACCACTCAGCCTGATAGGTGTATTGGATATTCTCTTTACCCGTTGTTGCCACAAGTTCTGCGTTAAAGTCGTTGTTATCAGCAACTGCAATCGCTTGTTCAACTAATCCCAATACATTGTACGTACCATCTTCTTGGGATTTGATCAGTGCGTCTGAGTCCGTCACAACAAGCAACTTACCGAAAGGATCTCGTGATACGTTCACGCTATCGTATGAGAATAAGTGCTCGCCGTTCGTAAGCGCATTATCGTAAAGCGCATGTACTACAGAGGAGTGCATCGCCCAAGCACGAAGGGAATTAGAGCGATCTCCAAACTTTGAAGCTGCTTTATTTAACGCTCTAAACGATGCTTTCTCGGTCGATAAATCCGTTACCACATCTTTATTATTAGTAAGCGCTGCAACAGCACAAGATAATGCCGCATTGAGCATATCCGCTAAACGAGCTTTTGCTAACTGCTCACCAATTGTTAAAGCTGCCAATGCAGGATTTTGTTTAACCCACTCATATTGTGCTTTCTCAAACTCAACTGGCGGCGTACCTGCTGCAACTTTTACCGCAACTTCTAAAAGCTGTTTTAAGCGAGTAGCTTGTACAGTATCTTGACTATTCACATTACGGCGACGCACTAAGCCTGAAATCTGCTTGAATGATGCCTTAATGCTAAAGTCCCCTTGTGACGGCTCATTGACTAGCTCAATCGCATAGCCTGATGCCTCATTGAATTTTGCAATGTCTTGATCGACTGTTTCAGTCATTGTTGTGTAGACTTGCTTATTAAACTTCTCTAAATCGAATGCCATATTTTATATTTCCTTTATTAAATGCTTTCTAAGTAAGCGATGCGTTCTGCTTCGGTTGTACACTCTGATAGAGATTTAGGCGCATTAGATCCGCCTTTATGACTATTGTTAGTGCCTCCGCCCTGATTGCCGCTTGATTTTAGGATCTGATCCTTGTTTGGATATGCGTTTACAAACTTTGCTAATGCTTCATCAAAAGATGCTGGTTCTCCCGCATTTGCTTCTGAGAAAACGATGCTGTTTGGATTGCTTGGATCATGAAGCGCTACAACTCGGTTATTCTCATCAACAACGAAGTTATCGCTGAAGAACTTGCGAGCCATATCTGCCGGAATATTGAGTTTTTCCGTTACAAATTTAGAATCACCAAATGACTGCCCGATGATGTATGACTGCATTTGTTGCTTGTACCCCTCAGCTTTTGAGTTCGCCTCGCTTAGCTGCGCATCGTGTACTCGCTTCATTTCTGCTTTGATCTCGTCAACCTTACCGGCATCCACTAAATCCTTTTCACTGAAAGATTTCACCTTCTCAATTGCTTCTCGCGCTTTAGTTGGATCTAATCCTTCAAAAGGTTTCAATTGCTCTTTAAGTGAATCAATCTCCTTTCGTCTTGATGCTGACTCTGCATTGATTGAACTAATATGCTGTTTATTGGCTTCAAGAGAGAACCCCTCCTCTTTACCATCAGCTGTGATTAAAATTGGATTGCCTTTGTCATCAGCTACCAAATTCCCGTTTTCGTCTTTTTTCCACATATCTAATTTCCTTAGCTTCTCGCCATGTTGCTGTGAGCATCTCGCTCGTTAAAAAATAAGTAATAAAAAAGCCCACTTAAAGTGAGCTGTTATAAGTTGTATTTCTTCCGTAACTGTTCAATCGTTAAAGGTCTATCATTTTGATTTAACATCTGTTGCAAGCTGACCTTTCCATCTCGGAACCATTGAGCCTTTCGCTTTCCTAAAATGCCATCTTGATACTTGGCTTCCTGCTGTTTTAACCAATCGCTATAATTGAGATTGCTGTCTACTGGTCCGAACTCAGAAGCCCTTGTTGATTTATGCTTGGTATCAATCACTATCTGAATGATCGACCTGCAATTAGGATGAAGTGGCGTTTCCTTGAATGGCATAGTGTGACCAATTGGCTCATTATCTAAAGTCCACTGCTTCCCATCACGAGCGCCACACTCTAAAGTGGTCCTGCTGTCCAAGGTCGATAAGTGCTGTTTAGCATGAATAACATCAGCATTAATCTCCATTAACTTAGATTGTGCAGCACTTGAAATTGAAGCGTTTGCCGTTCTAACTAACGTTTCTGCATATTGAGCTGTTATTCCCAATCGATGCCGAACCTGCCTAGCAATATTCGCTTGAGATTCACCAATAACATTGCCGTTCCTAATGATAGTTTCGAGGTTAAACTTTAGATCACTCTGCTGTTTACCCCACCAATCACCTAACGCTCGACCTTCAAACAGAGGTGTAACCTTAATCGCCTCAAGCTTGTACTTTGGCAATACCGATAAAGCACTTACACCTAGCCACTCGTTATAAACGATTGCCTCAACTTGATGAGAAGTTATATAGAACTCTTTATTGGTCTTATCAAGAAATGATGAGATCCGATCGTAATTCGTATCGATAATCTCATCTATATCCTTTAACAAACCATCTAGCTGATGTTTAGTAAGGTTTTCTATATCCTCGCTAATAATCGCCGCTAAAAGCTCTTTTTGCGTTTGATTTAACTGACCTAGAACGATTGATCGAACATAAGCATCATATCTAAACGCATTAATCTTCCATTCCGCCAAAGAGACTTGTAGGTCTTGGTAATCTAGTTTCGCTTTCAATTCCTATCTGCTCCTCTTCCTCTTCGTAGGTTCGACTTCCGCTAATAGCGTTCATGGCCACTAAAGTTTCATAAGCTGTTCTGTATGAAGTAATGCCGTGAACCGCTGATTGAATAACATCTTGTGCCGACACGCCTGAATCAATTGTATTTTTAAGATTCTCGGTAATATCAATTGTTCCCGCCTCTTCTATTCCAAGCCACATACCGAACATTTCGATGACTTGGTTCATGAACTCGCCTAAAAGCATGCCGTAAAGCATTAGCTCACTAACTTCCTTAATCCCTTCACTCTTTGCTTGAGTGTCTGTTAAGGCCATCTTGGTGCGAGTGAGTAACTTAGCGCCGGCAACTCCCATTTGCTCCTCGAGTTTATCGAGTGAGGTTTGCCCTGCCTCTATAGCCGCCCCTGTATGTTCAACATAAGCTACTTTTGCCTCATTCCTAATGCTTAATCCCCCACTGACATATTCAATGTCTGTTGAGTTATCAACGCCAGTAAAAACAAGTATTGGCACCCTAGCTACATCAACAATATTTCGCTGACTGCTCTTTGATTGCCAATGCTCGATATTAAGCTCTGCAAGATTCTCTAAAGGCGGCTTTCGACTAAGCTTTAATTCAAATGCCGTAACGTAATCAAGCGTTTTACCGTTAACCTTTACTGCAAAGTCATCTTTAGATTCCCATTGGCCCTTATCGCTCTTTCTCCAAGTGCGAGTTTGTCCGGGAGTCATTAAAACTATTTCATCTTGATAGACAACTTCAAAGTCATTCGTCTTATCTTCGTTAATCACTTTATGCTGATACTTGAAAAGGACGATCTTGCCTTTCTTTTCTCGCACATCTAACACTTGATCCGCTTCAACTTTGAAAGCATAGGGCCGAGCGCCCGCTTGGATCTCTTCTGCTTTACTCTTAACCTGAACTTTAAGTGAGTAATCAACCACGATATAAGAGCGCGAATAAGATAAAGCTTCATAGAATACCGATTCAAATACACCCGAAATACTTCCACCGGACATATCAAAATCATCCTTGTATTCGAGGATCTTTTCATCTAAATCCATTGAGAATTGCTTATAGAACAATCTTCCCGTCATGGATTTAACTGTATCCTCAAAATAAGGCACTAATACGGCTTGTTTTAACCTATTTCTATAATCTCTATCTCCATACTCTTTATCGTTTGCCTCTGAGGGGAATTTAGGCAAATACGTTTCGCCAGCTTCCCTCATTGCTGACGTTCCGCCAAGAAGCGCTTTGATCGGCGCTATCTCAGCATGAAAGTCTTTCATTTTCTGAGAAATGGAGTCTATTTTCACTTGTGTCATTTTCTACTCGCATAAAAAAAGCCACCGAAGTGACTTAAAAAATTGGTAATCGAATTCGTTGTGCTTTCTTCTTCACAATTGGGAAGAGTTTAACAATCGGATAGGTGCCGGCATCATTAACGTGATCTACACCTGAACTCTTATCAGGCTCGCCGTGCTTGTCGTAAACTTGCTGCTCTAAGCCCTCGGTGAATTTAGGGCATCGATTAGTATTCACCAATAAACGCCTTTCGCCTTTACCATTCAACAGCATTGCTTCAGTGGCCATTACCCGATCCTTAACTCTTGGATTTGAGGAGTCAACAACTAATGAGAAACCATGTTCTCGAAGAATACTTAAGTCTGATTCACTGGCACTCTTTGAACTTGTGTTTTGTCCGCTGGCATCGGGATAGATCTTAATTGCGTGACCCTCAAATCGCTCTTTGATTAGTCGGGCCATTGTTGGCGTATCTCTCACCTCTGTTAGCTCATCAACTGCATACATCTTGTTTTCACGAAGCACATAGACAACTGCTGCCATCTTGAGAACGTTAAAGTCCATCCCGATATGTAGAGGCTCGCCCTCTTTAGCAACTTCATTTGTGTGATTAAGTTTATTATCGAAATCTACATACACAGCGCCACTTGTAAGGTTTACAAACTCGCCATTAATGTATGCTTCTATCAGTTGCTTAGGATATGATTCGAATAATGACTCAATATAGTCTGGCGGTAGATTCTTCTCATTGTCATAAGTACTTGCCTGTATAAGCCCATACATTTTTTGAAGGCTTGCTTTTGTTCTAGGCTGCTTTACGAACTGCTCATAAACAAACTTAAAGCCTTCAGGGGTTGTTGTAACATCAATGCCATTTCGAAGTCCTGGTTTGTTATATCTCATCCGAGCGATAATCTTTCGCCATGCTAAAGTTGCTTTATCCTGGTTAAGAATATCGATCTCATCAACCATGGCGTGACCAATTTTAAAACCAACTATTGAAGCTGGCTTATCCATAGATCGACAAATAGTTGTGCCTCGATAGATTCTACCTTCATAAAAGTGGACTTCCTTATTAGACTCTTTGATATCAAGATTCAATCCCCACTCAAAAGCGACCTCTTCCATAGTTTCATAAAAGATATCGCGAATATGGGGATATGTAGGCGCGAAGTAACCGGCATTGATTTTAGGGTTTTCCCAAAAATGCTTAGCCAAGGCAGCACATCCTACCCAGGTTTTGCCTCCCCCGAACCCACTGATAAATGCCTTAAACTTATTATCCATTTCTAAGAACTGGCCTTGAGGAATATTAAGGCTCGGGTTTATCATCTTTTCGTGCATCCTGTACGTTTACGACAATTTGAACTGGCGTTGCTGTTAAATCATCAGTATCTGGCATTGGGTTATTGGACCATTTATCAGGGTGTCTGTTTCTAAGCCAAAAAATAATAGATACGGGGTCGGGAACAACTTCTTTAACCGTTGTAGTTCTTCTAACGCCCATCGGAGAATCTTCTTCTTTGACTTCTTCATAGGTATAACCGATAGCTCTTTTTCTTAGAGCCTCCACAACTTCTATGTCAGCAATTTCTTTTCCTCTTTTTATGGACTCGGAAAATTCAGGATAATCTATTTTCCACTGATAAACAGTTGACTCATGAACCTCAAAGAATCCAGCTATTTGAACATCCGTCATTCCCAACAAAGAAAGCCTATAAGCCTGTTCGGCATACTCTTCTTTATACTTCGTAGGCCTCCCGACTTTTCTGCTCTCTTCACTCATGAATAATCCCTCTTGATGCTTTCCTTAAATCCAATCGAACAGCGCTTGTGGCTATCTGCTCTCTATCAAAGTACACGCTAATTACACCGATCATATTCCCACTCGTAGGCGGTACCGGCACAGAGCACACATAAGAGATATCGTCTATTTCTGAGATTCTTCTCTCTACCTCTGAGTGAGCTTCAAATGAATTGCAAACAACATGACCCTCTAACAGGTATGTCATATCTAATCGATTACGCTCACTTGAATAAAGAGGTGCTGATTTGCCTAGCCATGATTCTGTAACGTGTTCGCCACCCTCTGAATCATAAGCGAACATTACTGTTTTTGATGCTTGATTACCGCTAATATCCGTAGCCCACACCACTACACTTTTAGCATCTAAGCTATCTACGAGTTTTTGCGACTCAATCAAAAACTTATGAGGACAAAATCTTGATTGTAGATCCCTCATATCAATGAGCCTTGCAATTGAGCTTTGAACCGCTGAACTTGTTGTGACTAACGTTCCTATTGTAATAACGATCAATATAATGACCGCATATATCGTTCCCTTTGCTGTTTTGGGGAATTTATCTATTAGGCTGGCAACCTTCAACATTGCTCACCTCTTTTATTTCTTGCCATTAGCGGCACTCCTATTTTGTCTATGCCGCATTGGCGTTTTGAACTACGCAGTTTTTCCGCGCAGTTGAAATTAGTCTTGGCAGTTATTGATATACCGCTCATTGTGAACAACAATCTGCCGTTTAGTTTCGAGCGTGTCTTTTATGCTTGCGGTGATTAAGAACCAACCTGCACAGTTAATCTCTTTCATCTCGTAAAGCGTTTTGTTTGTTGAGCAAGCCGTCAATATCAGACTCACTAGCGCTATTGATGCGATCTTTAGTGTGCTTGGTGTCTTTCTCTGCATCAGCTTTGAACTTCTCTTTTTCTGCCTTTGATTTGTTTCGTTCTGCTTCATTTTTATGTTTCTCGATTTGCCTGTCTTTTGATTTCAAAAGGGCATAAAAAAAGGCGAGGATTAACCCGCCTATTGCCAATAGAATGTTTTTGAATTTATCCATAGTTTTATTCTTGAGCTTCTAATTTTTGCATGTAAGCATCAAATTTTTTAGAGTAAAAATCAATTAGAGTGATCCCACTATAATGCGAATAAATAATACGACCTATATCTTCATCTCCACTAATTGGCTGAAAAACCACTACTGTTGGTTCTTCTCTACCATCAAAAAGCGTGTTATAACTACCCCATTTTTTAGAAAGATCGGCAATTTCACTATTAGCTTCTGCTTCAGTCATATTCTTAATTATATTTATAGCTTCAACTTTATGATCTTTAATTGTCAGATTTTTATAATACGATAAATCCTGTTGATTCGAGCACTTCACATAACATTCAACACCTGTTTTTATATCCAAAAATATCTTAGTATTGGACTTATATAGTTCGTAGCCACCCCCATAATCTTGACTTAATGTGTAATTCACATCAAAGTCATTAATATCTACAATATCTACTCCTATCTTAGTTCCATATATTTCCCTCTCTTGGGCAAAACTTACAAATATCCCACTGAGGAGCACTAAGGACAATAACATCTTCATACAAACCTTACCTTTCAAGTAGTTAATTAATATTTCCATTTCTTACAATTATTACATCCGTAGTCCATAATTACAAAATAGATAGTTATTCATGCTCTTTCCTCTTCTGCACCGTATCAACAATCCCTTTCGTTATCGTTGTACCTGCGCCAGCACTCATCATCGTGATAAAAAACACCTCAGCAAAGCTCGCTTGAACAATCACTGCATAAGAAGTTAAAAGAATGCCGGCAAGCGTTGTGATGAATAGCGTTGTTTTGTTTAGATCTAATCTAAGGTCGCCATTACTTGATCTTCCTTGAAGCATTCTCAATAATTCACGCTTAATCATTGCAAATTAACCTCTGTATTAGCCTTTAAATTCGGAATTGGCTTAAATGACTTGTACCCCTTTGGCATTACATATCCAATAAAGCGCGATTTAAGAAACTTAGCGATTGATACTGCTGATCCTTGATTGCCACCAAGTAAAACCCAATTGTCGCCGTCTTCACCAATAATAAAGCCAACGTGTCCACCGCCATTTCTTGTCATTACCGCGATACATCCATAACAAGGATCTACCTTTTTGCCACCATCCCAATGAAGCCAATATTGCGAGCTGTCTTTAGTGCGTTTTTGATAGATCGACTGATCTTTTGAATTAGTATTGATTCCTCTTGCTTCAAGTGCTGCACCTACAAATGCCGAGCACCAAGAAACCTTTTCATTCTTAATACCGCCCATTCTGAACATTTGCCAGTACTCGAGTATTCTAGGATTACCTGCACCAATACCAGTACGCTTTACGCCGATCTCTTTCATTCCCCATTTGATCCATGGGAAATCTAATTGATTGTCGGATACCGCTTTCGCAGCTCCGCCCACTGTTCCTGTATTCATTTCACTTTCCTTTGGGCAATAAAAAAGCCCGCCGGAGCGAGCTGTTGAAAAATTTTTTTACTAGAGATCATTGAGATGCTTTTGATACATATCTATACGCCCTTGAGCCTCTTTTATTTTATATTCAGCTTCTAATTGATCTTCATAATCAGATTTTCGCTTTGCTTTCTCTAACTTATACTCTGCTTTTGCTAAATCTTTTTTTGCATCTGCAATTTTTTCTAAGACTTCCAGCTTCTGATCTGCTTTATAATATTCTTTCGCTTCAGGAGAATCTAAAGCATAACCTCCGCCACAATATGTTTTTACATTGTCTATTGCTCTTTCTAACCCCGAGATCTGATCGGTATTATTATAGCGTTTAGCGTAACTCAACTGATTCTCTAATGCCGCTAGTTTTTTTTCACACCCATAATCCGCATATGCAAACGTCGAAAGCGCAGTATAGCTAGAGAAAATTAGCGTAGTAATAATTAACTTCTTCATAAGTAACCCCTTTTAATATTTCTAGAAATTTTATTATGCCGTAAAAATCAGTAGTATTACAAATAAAATCCGACAGTAACCTATTGGAATTTAAGCTTGTTTATCGATAAACAAGCTCCAATAAAACTCCGAAGCGAGCTATTTAAATTCAGTAGCTAGTTACGCTAGCAAGTCGCACGTCTTTCCGTAGTGTATATCTTGCGTTACCAAGAAATTAACAGCCAAATCAAAACCACTTAAAGCAGTTAGGAAATATAACTATTAATCATGACAGCCTTTCCTGCCAGTCAATCTAGTCATTGCTTCCTAGATAGCCCACGAGGGTACACACACGCATATCGTTGCCGCTAACCATACAGTTAGAAGCTAATGCGGTGGAATCATCAGCGGATAGATTGCTCTACACGCTTATGCTTTAAATTTAATAATATTAATTTACTATAGTTAACTTAATATCCAATATTATTATTATTATTATTATATCCTTCTTATACAAAGAGATAATGCAAATGAATCGGTTTAACCTAGTAGCTATCCATAAATTTAATAAAAACCTCTTCCCGAGAGCTCCTATAAAAAAAGATACTCCCTGCGATTATTGCCATAGGGATGATAATATTAACTTATTGAAAGTTCATCTTGGAAATATCATCAAATTACTAGAGATCCAACAAGATAAAAATTAATTTCACCCAACAAAAAAGCTCTCTTTCGAGGGCTTCTAAATTTTTGAGTTGCAAATTGCGCAACTTACATAAACACTATACGAAAAAGTGCGCACTTTGGCAAACTATTTAAGCCACTTTATGAATTAGAGTTTCCAAGCGAATATCAAACTCTTCTATAGCATCGTGAAATGCTCGCTTATCGCCTTTTATCCCTATTCTGTCCATTGCTGATTGAATCGACTCATCTTCCCTGCGCCCAGCACTTACTATCTTCAACAAATGCGCCCTCTCCGCGCTCTTTCCACTTGAGTTATTCATCATCGCTAAAATAGTATTCGCTCTTTCAACATCTCGATCATTTGACTCAACCCCTGTTGGAATACTTGAAGCAGAAGAGAAAGCAGCCATTTCACCGAGTTTTAAGATAGGAGATCTTGTAGGAAATCCATTATGCTCAGTGTTCCATAGCACCCATTTTTCTAAGCAATAGTAAGCGTAGTTAAAATCCCGTCTTTTTCTTGTCATAATCCCTCAATCTCCACTCTCGCATTATCTTTCCCTACGCCATCAACTCGCTTGATTGTTAATGGATTGAAGTTTGTATCGTCTATTCCTAACGCCTTAGCAAATCCATCTAAATAAGGCTTCATTGCCGCTAGAAGGTTATCGTTATCTCTTCTGTGATTGGTAGGCGTGTAAAAAGTGATTTGCAGACCCTTTTCTACATTAATCGGCTTACTGCTCTTCGTGATGTAGTAAGCGTCATTAATGGCCTTATTTTTGATTGCGTTAGTTTTTCCCCAGTGATGACCATTTTTGCGGTTAGGCATTAAAGCAGGATCGGGGAACGGTAATATAATCACTGCAACATCTCCTTAACCTGATTTAATAAAGACTCTTCACTGCCGTATCGCTCTTGCCAAACTTTAGATCCTGCGTGGAATGCCACCCCATAACCGCCTGATCTATGATGCAAAGGACAAAGAGGAATCACTTCGTAGTTAGTAGCTCTCTGCCCCATTCCCTTGCCTGTGCGAACATGGTGAATTTCAGCAGGAGATTGACCGTGGTTTTCATTTAAGCAAACGATACAACCAATCTCGGCGACTTTTGATAGATGCTCTCTTTCTGCTTTAGTTGCCATTACCTTGCCCTCCGTCCCGCATTAACCATTTCCCGCCACTCCTTTCCCCAATCAGATTGACCAATTACCAAATATTTATCGTGATCCTCTTTCTTCCAATCTTTTACCCACGGGTATTTAGATTCAATCTCAGCCTTTGACACTTCACGACATCTACTCGCATGAACGCCATATCTTTTACTAAATCTATTCATTGCTGATTGTTTGCAGTCAGCAGATAGCACGGTAAAGATCTCATCAAACTCATAGAATTTTTTAGTCATTTCTTACCCCACAATAAAATCGACCCAACCAATCCACCAAAAAGCACAATTGGCATCATGTATGGAGCTTCCTTAAAAACCTCAAAGAAAGCGTTAGCAAACAGCAATATTGACCCTAAAACCATTCCGATGACCATGAGCAAAAACATCATTCTCATAGTTGGCATGATTACCAAGTTAAAAATATCTTTCATTAGTAGAGATCCTCCGGCTTTAGCCCTCTTTTTAACAAGCTAGCCTTCAATTCTTCTAGCGCCTCATCAGTATCAGGGTTATAGCTTTCATATCCTGCAAGACCGTATCCATATTGGATCTTCTCTCTGATCTCACTCAATTGCCCAGCTTCAATCGCAATCCCCATCGCCTCTTTCGGATCAACAAACCTATTCTTGTTTGTGAAAAATCCCTCACTTTGACCATGAATACCGTAAACATCTCTGATATTTGAATACACCTGACCACCACGAATAAAGCCCCAATCAGCACCATCTATCCTTAGTTCGTTATCGTACTTGTCACTCGTTTCGTAAGAAACTAATAGCGATGCGCCGACTATGCGCTCTTGTTTTTCACTCATTACTATTTCTCCCCAAACTCCAATTTGACTGCGGTTTACCCAATACGTTGATCTCTCTAACGTAAACCGATTCACCCTCTTCTAATCCCTTAATAACGATCTTTCCGATACGTTTCTTTTCACTTCTTAGCTGTCTGAATATCCGCATTGCGTAGAGCTTTATGCTTTCAAGTGACGCTTCTGATTGCATCGTATGAATGACTTCGTGACTAAAAGAGTGAAATGTTACTTTCCATCTCATATCTAAAACCTCAACCCGTAATAATCAGGATTCGTTAAGTTATGTTGAGCCTCTCCGATCTGCATTTCAGTGAGCGCTTCTGCAAACTCTTTAACTGTTAGAAACCTTGTTGTTCCAATAACGCTATTGCCTAAGACCTTTAAGAACCTCTCGAATCCAACTCTTTTCTCAGTCTCTTTTGCTACAAAGCTTGCGATAATTGCCTCTTCTTTTTCTGATCTTTGAAGTACTGGAAGAAAGTATTGATACTTACATCTGCCTGATTCGTAAGCAGTTCCATGCTTTGTCGAACGATCTATATCTCTGACCCATTGATGAAACATTCTATTCTGAGCTGAACTACGATCTATTTTCTTATCCGAAATAGTCACTAAAGGCGTTTTCCCATTTGCCATCATTGAGTTAAGCTCGGCGTTAAGAGTTCCTATTTCTTTAAAGCCGTTAATTTGAAAGATCATGCGATACGCTCCCCGTTTACGAAAAAGTGAGGTTCAATCCCATGTAAATAGCTATAAACCTCGTCTTCTGTGGCATAGCACTTACCAACATCGCCAAGTGATACCGCATAGACATCGCCATCTGCATCAACCACCAAGTCATCAAAATCCATATCTTTAGCCGTAACATATTGATTTTGATTTTTAGCGAAAAACTTAATCGTTACCTTGCTCATCTAATCCACCAAATCCAATCTAAATGGGCTGTTATCGCTTACCATGTAGGATATTTCAGCACAATGACCATCTGTAAAAAAAGCCCAGCCGTTTTTAATGCCACGAATCCAAAAACGCTCAATACGACTTTCAAGCCTAACTATCTTTGCTCCCGCCTTTATATCTCCCAGCGTTAGAGGTCTTGATAATGGTTTAACCTTGCTCATTTGAAGCCTCCAACAAGTCTGCGTTTTCGTAGATGTTTCCGATTACTTCAAAAAATTCAGAAGCTCTCATAAGGTTAAAAGACTTTTTAGGATTTTTACTTCTATCTGCATAGTCGGGGTTAACAAGACAGAATCCGCCAAACCACTCATCAAAGATCACCTTAAAGACACCATTAATGTTGTTAACATTCACGATATCTCCCTCGTAGATTTCAACTCCATTCTTATCCTTTGAGCCTGTGTATTGCATAAGCACATCGCCAGTAGCAGGTGAGGTTTCAAAATCTACTTCTTCCACCGAGTAACTGCATAGATCAAAAAAGGCTTTACCAATTACTGCACCTTCAATCCACTTCCCAAATTGCATTTCAGACACCTGAGCAATTCGCACCTCATCACACCAAGTCACTTTTACTCTGTATTTGATTTCTCTACTCATCTCTACGCCCTCTTCTCACATGACCAGTTATTGCTGTAACTGCTTAAATACATTTTGTTGATTTCTGCCGGTTTGGTTATTCCGTGGGGATTAGGGCCATATTCATTCACTACCCAGCAATGTTGACCGTTTCGATCTACTAAGACCCTTGCAACTCGCATCGCTTCCCAAATTTTATGATCTTCTACTGTTGGCTTTTCCCAGTTGAATTCATGATTGATTCTTTGTGAGTGAAGCCAATTGAGAGCTTTAATGCCGTGTTCTGATTTAAAAATTTGTTTCATTTCAATCCCCTATATCGAGTTAATGAGGTTGCCCAAAAAACTAGATAATTGCTCTTTTGGCATTGGTGGCGGTGCTTCGTATTCGATTTCTAAGACAAATTCAGGTAATTCATTACCCTCCGATAAATGCTTTAAAAGCTTGTGATATGCGCCATCAAACATTTTCTTAGCTGTCTTTAAGTCCGCTCTTCTAAAGTTCGTGTAATCAAGTTTCTGAACGATGAAAAGAGCTTTTCGACTCTTACTCTCCTGATCTAATTCAGCCCAGTGAGTGACTTCTTGAAAAAGAACTTCTGCTTCGTCATCGTCATTTGAAAGGCATAAGCCTCTAAACTTTGGCGGTACAGGTGGATAATCTAAGCACTGAATCACGATCTGCTTTAAGCCTGTTTCGATCTGTGCTCTCGTTAATCCTGTTAATGCCACTCGCCACGATCTTGAATTTTCTTCATCAGGCGTTTCTCCATATTTGTTAATCCAAAGCTCAGCGAAATTCTCAGTCATAAACTCCCAAATATTGGTTAGCTCTTTAAGCTGATTCACTGTCAAGACTTGCCCTAAACTCCCTTTGCTTACGTCTTGCTCTTTCCATCGTGGATTCTTTCCGTTGATTACCGCCTGAATTGGTTTCATTACTTCCCCCTAAAAATACGACTTCATCGTCATAGCGTGCTTCGTTTAAATATCTTGATGCGCCAACGATGTACTGTGGATTCATAAATGCGTGCTGCATCGCATTTTGCTGCTCTAACTTTTCGATCAATTCATCAAAACGCTTTTCGAGCTTCTCGCTTTTCCATTTTTTCCAAGCAGCCCCTTTTCCTGTCTTACGTGGATATAACGCCCACCATTGCTCAAACTTCTCTGAATAACCTTCTGGTTTCTTTTCAGGCTTAGATGGATCTTCTTTTGGTTTCAGCTCAGTTTCGTCAGGTTTTGGCAAATCGCCATCTGCCCCCTGTGGGGGTATGGGGGTTTTATTACTGTTACTCTTTAATCTGTTACTCTTTGTTCTGTTATTCTTAGTGTCGACTTGATCGGCTACGGTGGTATCGGTTACGGTGTTACCGTGTCCGGTAGAACCCGACTCGGTTAAAATCATGTTCGGGTTGTAGTTCAGAAGGGTGTAGATATTTCTAGAGAATCTACCTCCTTCCCTGATTTGTTCGACTTCAATAACTCCCTTTTCTCGAAGTTCCTTGATATACTTGTAGATGGTGTCCTTACTAATATTTAGTTGGACTGTCAGTGTGTCCACGCTTGGGAATGCGCTATCTTTACCGCCTGCATAAGCGCACAGTAAAGAGTAAATCGCTTTAGCGTGTATATTGATTTTCGGATCGGTGAGAACCCACTTCTCTACCGTTCCGAAGCCTCTTAAATCTCTTAATATGTCTTTACTCATGCGTCTATATCCTGTCTAACCGTAAAATGACGACCACAATTACCGCACGCCATTAATCGAGTTTTTCCTTTCTCAGGTAACTCAAAATGCATCA
Source organism: Ignatzschineria rhizosphaerae (assembly GCF_022655595.1). NCBI lineage: Bacteria > Pseudomonadati > Pseudomonadota > Gammaproteobacteria > Cardiobacteriales > Ignatzschineriaceae > Ignatzschineria > Ignatzschineria rhizosphaerae. The sequence continues at coordinate 2,663,900 of NZ_CP093379.1, read as the reverse complement.
CCCCACATTCACACGGATATTGATCTGCGCCTTGAAACATCAAATCAAGCGTTCTGATAATGCGCTCTTCTCTTTCTTGCTCTGTTTCTTTTGCCATACTTAAACCTTTGATTTAATAGCAAGTAGTGGTAAAATACCTCTGTCATTTAAATGTATATCTACCGCTCTTGAATTAATTTTCTTGTAGCGGTTTATTTTTTATCTAAGGAAATAAACCAAATAACCTTCTGACTCTCTTCGAGTTGCTAAAACCTTTCCTTCTCGTTGAAATTCACGCCTTAGCTCACTCAATCGAGCAGTTGCACCAACAATCCCCATATCTTGCTGAATAAGCCTGTTAGTGACCTCTTTTCCGCTCTCAAGCAAAAGGCGTATTCGCTTTCGTTGAGTTGATGCTTTTTCTTTTGTGATTAGTACGCTCACTTAAGCCTCCTTCTTTTCTTCCCCGAAAACATCAGGGCGCAATTTATGCCTACTAACGCCTGTTAACTCTTCAATCATGGGAACGTGTTCTGCGGGAGGAGCTACTTGATTTCTATGCACCCAATGAGAAATTGTGCATTGAGCAACTCCCAGTTTTTTAGCCAATACGGTTTGCCCGCCAGCTTTTTTAATAGCTTCAATTAACACATATTTCACTAAAAACTCCTTTGTGTTTGTAATTGAGATTATTTTATTACATAAGAAATAATTAATCAAACAACATAGGAAATATATTAATTTTGCAGATAAAATCTAGAATTTGCTATTTATTACAATCGTAATAAGATATAGGGAATTTACTGGAGATTTTTATATGCTTAAGGATAGATTCAAAGAAATACGACTAGAGAGAGGTTTATCTCAACAAGAGATAGCAGATAAGGCCGGAGTGTCTCAATCAACAATCATGTTTTTAGAAAGCGGAAGGAATCAAAGTTCTCGTAGAATTGTGGAGATAGCTAAAGTTTTGGGCGTAAATTCCGAGTGGTTAGTAACAGGCAAAGGCGAAAAATACAGCTCTGTAAACACATCTATCCAAGAAAACAAAGATCTCCCACCAGAGCTTGACGGGCTAATAGGTATAGATCCATGGGACGACAATACTCCTCTTCATCCTCATGAAGTAGAAATTCCATACCTAAAAGACGTTCACCTATCAGCAGGAAATGGTTGCTTTGCCCTTGAAGACTATTCAGGGCTAAAATTAAGATTCAGCAAATACACTTTAAAAAATAAAGGTGTAGATCCTGAAAATGCTATTTGTGTAACTGCAAGCGGTGACAGCATGGAGCCGGTAATTCCAAGTGGATGTACTGTTGCTGTAGATACAGGCAATAAAAATATTAAAGATGGGCAAATCTACGCTATAAATAATGACGGGCTACTACAAATAAAAATGCTCAAATGGATCTCGGGAAGCCAAGTATCTATTGAGTCGTATAACCCAAGTTATCAACCAACAAAAATGAACGTGAATGAGTTTAACGTAATTGGACGTGTATTTTGGTATTCAGTTTTATTGTAACCGCTGATAAAAATATTACTTAAGGATAAAATACTCTTATTGAGAAGTGGAGCTTAGAAGTGAGTACAGAGATACAAAATTACAGAAAAAAAGACTTACATAAAACCCTAAGATACTTTGCGTATAGTGTCGCTGACCGATCATATGACATATTGAGCAATGGACTGCGCTACAGTATAAATCTCCATGCTTTTCTAGAATGCTTCGTAGAACATGATGATAATGAATTTAAATCCTCCTTTTTAGATAATAATAGCAACAATATATTCTTACTAAAAACAGAATCACCTAATGTGTTTTATTTCATAAAAACCAGTGATGGGGAGATGATTCATAGCATACAGACTAAAAATTTAGAAATAAAAGACATTGAGTCTCAACTTTCAGATGGTGAAAAAATAGGGTATTCTTCTTATGTTTCGTTTCACGATGGTTTTTTAGGTTTTATCTCCTCACTCAATGCCCCTAATATTAGTGACTTTACTTTATTTGTTAATAAGCTCCTCTTTAAAAAAGATATACTTTTAGAGTTGATAGTAACCCCTATGCAGATAGATTTACATCAATCAGAAGTTGATGACTTGAGTTTTATAGGTACCGGGAGTGTGGAGATATCTGCCAAAAACAACCTAGCAAACGCTTTGGGTAACTTACTGTTCAATTCTGGCTTTAATAATACAAACGTCGGAAAGATCAAAATTGAGTTCATCCCCGAAAGAGGCACTTCTATCAAGGATGAATATTTAGCTCTCCTCAAGTCAGCCTTGGACTCAGATAGCGAAGATCCCTCTTCGTCTGGCTTTATTGATGGAAGAATAAGAGCCAGAAAAGATCTAGAATCTAGATCCATGGACTACTATATAAACTCTCAAGCAAATCTTACCGATAGGATAAAAATAACTACATCAAAGACAATTGGGGTTATAATAAATGAAAAGATAGAGAATAACAGCGAGTTAAAGGAGAGAGTTCTCAGTTACAAGCAGGAGTTGACGTACAATGAAAATCAACAAAGCAGAAGTGTTCAAGTTGACATTTTTAATAAATATTGCGACGCTGGGGGTTGGGTTATTACCAGTAATTGCATATAGACTTTGGTTAGTAAAATTTTGCAGGTTTAATTTAACAGAGAATATAGGCGTTGTTTCTGCTTCAACATCATCTTACTCAATCACCATGTTAGCGCTTCTTGCTGGATCTTTAGCGATATTTTTTGCTATTGGTGATACTAGTAAATTTGTAATATACAAAAAAAATGGCTCCCTCCACGCCTTAATAGGTATGTATTTAACAACTATCCCTCTTCTTTTATTGATATTTGCTTTATCTCTAGCCTCACTATCTGAAAGTTATTTTATATTAAATCTATTATTTACATGCTTGACTTGGTCTATGCTCAATATATTAGTAGTACTCATTAGCATAATTAATCTTTCAAAATAAAACACACCCATATTAAACCGCCAATCGGCGGTTTTTTTACGCCTATAGAAAAATATTTTAAACACAAATGAAATAAATTGTGTTTATTGTGTTGACTTACATAATTACAATTGTAATAATACATTCAACACATAGGAAGTACTAAAAGGAATCACAATCATGAGCTACCGTCCAAAACAAGCAAAAAGATATTTCGATAATTCAACCAAGCGTGAAGATGCAAGAAATGCAATTGATGCGACAGACAACATCACAGCTGATGAGTCGCAGGCAATTCATGACGTATTAGATAGCGAAGAATCAAGATTACTTATCGAGCTTGCAGTATTAGCGGTTAGTGATTGCCCTATCGTTCAAGAATTACAGCGCAAGATGGAAAACATCATTTTAGATATGCGCACAGAATTACAGACAGCTTAGGAGTGGACATGGCAGAAGCAGATTACGATTTAGATAATGATGACGGTGGTGCAAACGATCCTTACTCCCCATTCTTTTGCGGAACTGATGAGGAAGCGCTGGAGTTAATCGCATATCTAGAAGGCGATAGAAAGCACCACTCTACTTCGCAAAGTAAATCCTCAAGAGCAAGAAAAAAGGCAGTACCAAAGAATAAAAAAGGGCTGACAGGAAGATTCCTCATGAAATGCCACTGCGGTACGGAATACACAGCAAAAGGCGCTGATCTCGGTAGAGGATGGGGATTTAGTTGCTCAAAGAGCTGTTCCGCAATACGCAGAGAATTTGGAAAGCAAAAGGCAGAAATTTTAGGGCAAGCGTCAAGCCAAGCACCTCAAAGAAGCAGACACCAAACAGTAACAGAGGTCGTTCTTATGGATGTTGAAACAGGCGAAGTTGTTAGTGTTGAAAAGCACAAGAAATAAAACGAATTACAGACAGCTTAGAAGGTAAGAGAGATGAGCAAGCAAAGTTTAAATATTAAAGATTCAAAAGGTGCAGAAGTTTTTATCGGGGATACGCTCGAATTTACGATGTTCGACTTAAACGGCGAGCAGGTCGCTAGAGAAATCGCCACCCTAGAAAATGCCGAACAAATGAAAGTATGGATTGAAGAATTTGACGGCGTTGTTATCGAATCGCAGAGAGTTTAGAAGGCAAGAGAGATGAGCAAGTTTATTAAGGTAACAGAACAGGGGTGCGGAGAGGTTAAGTTAATACCAGTCTCAAGCGCTAAGGAAATACTCGAAGACAAGCACGGTTCTATTGTTTTTCACGATGATGGAAGATTTTTCGCAAAAGAATCACTCGAACAAATCGAAGCCCAGCTACTCAGAGATGAGTTTGCGAAGGCGGCTTTGACAGGATTTACGTCAAAAGATGGCACAACAAATCCTGAGCTTGATTCCCATATCTGCTATCAAGTCGCAGACGCAATGCTAAAGGAGAGATCTAAATGAGCAAGCAATTAAAACAGCAATACATGGAATCAATCCATAGCTTTAACGACTTGGGAAAAGCGGCTTTAGCAAAGATTAATCAAGTAATGGACGAGAATCCAATGTTAAAAAACTCAATCTTTGAAGGCGCTTTATATGATCTACAACAAGGGATTGATGGAGTTGAATATCACCACGAGCAACTGGAAAAGCTGCTTCAAGAAGAAAAGCCTTTTCTAGTGAATGAGAAGACAGTTATCACGCTTAAGCAAGCATAGGGACTAACAATGACAACAGAATTAATCAGTATCGAAGCAGTACAGGCAAATCCTTTAGTAGTATTCACAACCGAAAACGGTTTAGATCCATATCTCGCACAGATCAAAGCAGAAGTTGATTCATTTGTGCCTGATATGAGCACCGATAAAGGTCGTAAAGAGATCGCTTCATTCGCTCACAAGATCGCACGATCTAAAACACTCTTAGACAGCATTGGCAAAGACCTCAAAGCATCAATCATGGAGCAACCAAAGCTAATTGATGCGGAGCGCCGCAGAGTTAGAGAGCTTTTAGAGGGTTGGCAAGCTCAAGTAAGAGCTCCGTTAACTGAATATGAAGAAGCTGAGAAAACTCGCATTGCAGAGATCCAAGCGAAGGTTAATGAGATCACTGCTCTACCCGATCAACTTAAAGAGCATGGCGCATCATCAGAAATTATCGGTAAAAAGATCGAAGAGATCACAAACGATAAGTTTGATTATCAAGAAGTTCAGTCAGATGCTGATGCAGCGAAATTCGTAGCGATTCAAAAACTCACAGCATTAAAAGCAGAGGTTGAACAAGCAGAGATCGAAGCTAAAAAGGCAGAAGCCGAGCGCATTGAAGCTGAGAAAAAAGCTCAAGCAGAACGTGAAGCGAAGATTAAAGCTGAGGCGGAAGCAAAAGCCAAAGCAGATGCAGAAGCGGCAATTAAAAAGGCTGAACAAGAAAAGCTAGCAGCTCAACAACAAGCCAAGGACGCTGAGGAAAGAGCGAAAAAAGAAGCTCAAGAAACTTTAAAGAGAGTTAAAAAAGCTCAGATCGAAGCGGAAGAGCGTGCAGAACGTGAAAAACAAGCCGCAGTCAAAGCTGAACAAGATCGCATCGCTAAAGAAGCGCAAAAAAAGGCAGATGCTGAGGCTCGCAGACAAGCGAATGAAAATCACAGAAGAAAGATTAATCGTGAAGCGCTGGACGGACTTGTGGCAATTGGCATCAGTCAAGATCAGGCTAAAGAAATTATCACAGCAATAGCTAAAAACAAGATCCCAAACATTTCTATCAATTATTAAATGGTTGAGCCTTTAAGTGCGGCAACACCTAAAGGCTCGGCTTAAAAATAACTATTACAGGAAGATATTCTTAAAAGGAGTATAGCAAAATGAGTACAGCATTATCAACACAAGTTAAACAACTAGCTACAACTCTAGCGGTTGGTGGCAACGAGAAAGAGTTAATAGAAACCCTTAAATCTACAGCTTTTAGAAATCAACAAATCAGCGATTCTCAGATGACAGCTTTATTGATTGTTGCCAATGAACACAAACTAAACCCATGGACTAATGAGATCTACGCATTTCCTCAAAATGGCGGTATTCAGCCCATTATTGGGATTGATGGTTGGAATAAATTAGCAAATAGCCATCCTCAATATGATGGTCGTGATTATGAATATAAATTCAGTGATTCAGGGGAATTATTAGCTATCACTTGCAAGATCTTTCGCAAAGATAGAAGTCGACCAGAGGTTGCAACTGAGCTGATGGTTGAGAATAGACGGCAAACCGCACCATGGAAGCAATTCCCTTCTCGTATGCTTAAGCATAGAGCGACAGCGCAAGCCATTAGATCGGCTTTCGGATTTTCAGGAATCATGCTTGAAGATGAAGCTCAGGCAATGGTTGATACCAAGCAGAATGCGCCAGAAGTTGATGAAGCTGGCCGAAATGAGCTTATCAAAAATGCAGAAGAGGCCGCTAAAAGTGGGCGAGAATCGCTTGAAAATTATTGGAAGCACGAACTAACACCAGAGCAAAAAGTAATTGTTGGAACTGATGAAATGAAGCGAATTGCAAAAACGATTGCTATTGAAGCTGAAGCAACAGTAATTTAGGAGGATTCCAATGAGTAACGATCTCCAAAGAACAGAAGAATGGTATGCGCAGAGATGCGGAAAAGTAACAGCTTCAATGGTTTTTGATGTTTGTGATCGTGGCGCTAAAGGTCAAACCCTTAAAGCATGCGAAGATTATAAGATGCAATTAGCGCTCGAAAGGCTTACTGGAAAACCTGAGGATTCTTTCACTAATGCAGCTATGCAGTGGGGTATTGATACCGAACCTCTCGCAAAAGAAGCTTACACACTTCAAACGATGCAAGAAGTCCAGGACGTAGGATTTTTAGACCACCCTACTATTCCAAATTTTGGTGCAAGTCCTGATGGTTTATTGATGGATATGTTCGGCAAACCTCTCAATAAAGCAATCGAAATTAAATGCCCTACCTCTAAAACCCACTTGGATAGCCTTGTTAGCAAAAAAATCAATCCAAGATACATCTATCAGATGGCAGCCCAGCTTATGTGCTTAGGGTTAACAGAGTGTGTTTTCTTGAGTTTTGACCCACGCTTTCCAGTAGATAAGCAGATGTTTATTAAAGAGTTTTCACTAACGAAAGAACTCGAAGAAGAGATCACTTTTAATGTTGTTAAATTCAACTCCGAGGTCGATCAAGTTATCGGCAATCTCGAAGCGGCATAGGAGATACAGCATGTTAAACAAATTATTCCAACTTTTCAGAAAGCGCAAAGAATCAAACGAACAGCGCTCAATTGAAAATACTCGTCACGAAATGTTGATCCAGCAGTCCGAAGAGAAAGCCGAAGCTACTAGATACGTTCATCTAAACGGCGAGCAGATACGAGATCGTATCAGCGCAACAACCGAAAAATATCGAAAGCAATCAGGTCATGAAGCAGATAAAACAGCTCGTGAACTTAGAATAATGCTAGAGGCTCAAGATTTAATTGATGAGCGAGAATATCGCTTAAAACGCATTAGCACAATCGCTAATGCTCCACGACATGAAGTTAAAAAGGCGGCGTAGATATGAGTGAAACTAAAAAAATAACCGTATGGATACAACCACGTTGGATTCATGAGGGATACACCGAAGAAATTGACACCGATATCCTCTTGTCTGACTGGAAAAATATGACCGAAGAGGAAAGAGAAGAAGCAGGTGATGAAGCTGCTAAAGAAGAGTTTATAAATATGGTTGAGTATGGATGGAGCTAGGTCTAGATATGAGTAGATTAATTAAGTTTAGAGCTTGGGATATTAAATATAAGCAAATGATACTCCCTAGAGAAAATAGCTATTACCAACATTTTATTAGCTTTTGTGGAAATGTGTTTCTGAGAACGTCTGAAAGCATGATGTGCTTTGGCGGTGGAGATCAGCTTCATTGGGAGATGAATGAAAAAATAGTCATGCTAGGAGTTGATCTAAACGATAAGAACGGCAAAGACTGTTTTTATGATGACATCGTAAAAATCAAACTTGGAGGCGAGCACTACAACTTTATTGTTTCAAAAGTAGATGGCAATACAGTTTTGTTAGATCCTCGCAATCACAATGCCATATATGGCTTTTTAGCAGTCTATAAAGATGAGTTTGAAGTAATCGGAAACCTTCACGAAAACCCTGAGCTCTTGGAGGACTAATGAACAAGATACCAACACCAGAAATCTTCTTAAAAGATATTGAAAATCACACAATGACTATCAACAACGATAACGGAGTTTATAGATCATTATCATTTAGCAATAAAGGCTCATTTAACCTCGCTTTTCAAATAATCACTTGGGATGGATATTTAGCAATCTCAGGCGATATGGGTAGCTACGTATTTAGAAGGCGTCAGGATATGTTTAAGTTCTTTAGAAACGAAGAGCTGGGAATCAATCCTGGATACTGGGGCGAAAAGGTAGAAGCCGAATGTCGTAGAGATAAAGTCTATGAATTTGACGAAGAAGGCACAGCAGAATACCTACAGGAGTACCTCGATAATATGATCGAAAATGGCTATTCAGAAGAAGAATACGAGAAAGCCAAGGAAGATCTTGAAGACAACGGACTTCTTGAGCCACAAAGTGAATATGACTTTATTACGAGCGCTGAACGCTCAGATTATCTTGGCGATAATTGGGAATTAAGAGTAGAAGCAATGCAGAAAAAGCACTCATACCGTTTCATCTGGTGCTGTTATGCGATTGTCTGGGCAATTCAGCAATATGACAAACATCAATCTGAGCTATTGGAGGATAAGTAATGCCTAACTGGAATTCTGGAACATTAAAAATCAGAGGGCAAAAAGATAATGTTATCTCCACTCTCAAAGAGTTTGCTCCGTTTATTGATGTTGATGTCGATGATGAAATGGGAATCATCTCTCTCTTTTCTAATGAAAATAAACATATTTTCTGTGGGGTTAGAAGAGCATATTGCCAGCAGCAAGTAGCTGATGAGGTTTATTTTGATTCTGACGAAGAAGTTCTTGTCGTTTTTAGCTGCGTTGAAATTGCTTGGTCTTTACTTCCAGAGCATGGCTGGCTAGATGTTTCCAAAAAACATCAAATCGATTTTAGATGGCACGGCTTTGAGCGCGGCATGCAGTTTCAGCAGGATATTGAAATCTGCAAAGGTGAGCTAATAAAAAGTATAGAAATTACATACGACGACTACAAGTGGGATTGTCCTTTCCCTAATCACGGAGGTTAAATAATGTCACAAATACATGAGCTTAAAATAGCGCCTCATTTTCTTAATGAAATAGCTATCGGCAATAAGAATTTTGAAATCCGCTTCAATGACCGAGATTTTCAATCAGGAGATACATTAATTCTTAAAGGGTTTGAAAACGACAGATACACCGGCAATGAAGTTACAAGATCGGTTGATTTCATTCTTAGCAATTATCCCGGGCTAGAAAAAGGCTATGTAATCCTGAGCTTAAAACCAGTAATAGTTCAAACTTCTAACAAAAAAGGAATGGAGGAAATCCTTAAAGAACGCTTCGAGCATGACTATAAAGATGAGTTTGGTGGGACAAGCCTCGCTAGAAGAGACTATGAAAATTTCATGTGGGCTTTCAAAAGATTTTTAGCGGATGACTCTGACAATGCCTTCTATTTTATTGATGACTGCGAACCTCTTTTCAATTTCTTCTCAAAGCTCTCCCCTCTTTTTTTGAAGGCAATTTTATACAGAGAATCAATAGACTTTTCGGAAATAACGGAAGGTAAATATGATGATGTCCTAGATTCCTTAATCGAGGCTATTTGGGAATATTACCACGACTTAAATAGATAGGAGTATCAGATGTCACGCGGAATTAATAAAGTTGATGAGTTTCAACTTTACCTTGATGGCAATTCTATTCCAGAGGTTCACGAAAAAACTGGAATACCCCTTTCCACTTTAAGATTTCGCTTTCAAAAAGCAGGAATACTAAGATCTAGAGCTGATGGAGTTCGGCTAGCGGAAAAGAAAGGGAGAATTTCAAGACCTTTAAAAGGGCAAACAAGAATTTTCTCACAAGAATGGAAAGACAACATTAGAAAGGGAAAGCTTGAGCTAGGACGATTAACTGCCAATGGAACGAGAGTTAATAGCAATGGATATGCTGAATTTACAAGAGGCAAATTCAAAGGCGAACTTGTCCATAGAACAGTAATGTCCAACTGGATAGGAAGAGAGTTATTTAGTGATGAAATCGTTCATCACATAGACCGGGATAAATTAAATAATGACATCGATAACTTAGCATTACTGAGCGAATCAGGTCACGGTCGAATACATAGATTTGAAGATCAATTAGCAGGAATAGAAAGAGAGAGGAATCAAGATGGCACGTGGGGTTAATAAGGTCACAATTTTAGGTTTTTTGGGAAATGATCCAGACGTTCGTTATACCGCAAGCGGAAGCGCAGTAGCAACTATCTCTATCGCTACTTCTGAGTCATGGAAAGATCGTAACACAGGACAACAACAAGAGCGCACAGAATGGCATCGAGTTGTATTCTTCGGTCGTTTAGCTGAAATTGCCGGTCAATATCTTAAAAAAGGTAGCCAAGTTTACGTTGAAGGCTCGCTAAGAACCAATAAATACACCGATAAAAACGGTATCGAGCGTTACTCAACTGACGTCAACGCAAACGATCTTCAAATGCTCGGCGGTGGCAATAACAATCAATCTAATTTCGATCAGCGACCACAGAATAATCAACGACAAGGCTTCAATCAGCAGAATAGAGCTACAAATAACTTTGATGCGAATACTGCGGATTTTGATAGTTTCTCAGAAGATATCCCATTTTAGAGGAGGCGAAAATGCTAACAATAGAAGAAATTAAAAAAGAATTAGCAGCTGGGCGTGAAGTTGAGCTTGAGTGTATTGATACAGAAGGATTTTTAGGCAAAGAAAGTAACACATATTTAGGTTGGAGGAAGTTTATATTGTCCCTAGATAGAATCATTGCAACCTCTAGATCGTACAACGATGATGCATCAATGCTTAAAGATGCAAGAGGGATGTGCATCACAGATAGCCAACTCAAATACTTCCGCATCAAGCGCCCTGCTCCGACTTTTGATGATTTGATTGATTCAGCTGCTAACGCGATAAAGAAAAAGTTAATAGTAAACCTATATATCGGACCTCACTACATAGAATTTGATTTTAATGAACACAGTCACGCTTATGACATGCAAGAGGCGAAAAGGGGCATCGACTTCATCAACTCCCTCTACACAGAAACATTCGTGATTGAGAGTGTGGATGACACATTAAAAATCGATACGTCGGGCGGTGAAATTATCAAAATAACTCTAGCAAATGGCGAGGTGCTTTCAGGTGATTATTTAGATTGTCTTTGCGATATCAGCGACGGCTTTAGATTTAAAATACTCAAAGGCGCAACAGTAACCCAAAGACGAGGTGAAGCATGATTCCAGTTTACAAAAATGGATTGCTTGTTGAAGTTGGCCACACGATCATCAAGAATAACGCGCCGGCAGAGATTGTTAGAGTTGATAGTAATACGCGCCAAGTCTGGTACAAGAAAGGTGGCTTTGATTGGTTTGAAGATATGAAGAACTATATGGAGATTTAGTATGAGCAACTTAATTAAGGTTGAACTAAATGAAGATGCAGCAAAAACTCTAAAATCCCTAGAAGATAAGATCTCTATTCTCTTGAGAGCTAAAGATAATGAAACCACATTAGATGGAGATAGGCTTCTGCGAATAGAGGATGTAGAAGATATGGTGAAATTTACCAGAAAGTGGATTTACGCAAATATCCAAAAAGGCGACTTTCCAAAACCAACTAAGCAAGGAAATGCTTCCCGGTGGAAATTATCGGATATTCAAAAGTGGATATCTGAACAAGAGTACATGCAATAAAAAAGAATTTATAAGGGTACAGTTGAGGGTATACATAAAAATAACAAATCAAAAACACAGTATTACTGTACTTTATAAGAATAAGTAACCCCGTAGTGTTAACGGGACTCCCCAGAAACTTCATTATAGAAAACTAAAAATAAAAGGTCTAGCTTTTTAGCCTAAAAATTTTCCCAAAAGTATTTTATAGTGAAATCGGTTCAAAATAAGCTGACTCAAATGCCGGCGCATCGGCTATGAAAAGCAAGGTGTTTAATACGCTCGTTTATTAATTAATGCAATGCCAGAGGGAATGCTTACATTCTTCTTATAATCGATTCGGTTCAAGAAACATTATTTAAAAGTATTAAGAACACAAAGTGTGTATCAAATTAGCTTGCATGCTGCCGGATAGAACGATTCTTGTGCTTCTCATAATCGATACGCCGGCAATCTGATTCAGTCACTTTTAAACCGATTTCACTATAAAATACCGCGCTAGCAGTTTTTCTTAAACCAAATTTACTATATAAAAATGATAAAAAAAGCGCCCTGAATATTCAGAGCGCTTTTTAAATAGTTTAATCAGTGTTGATTAAGCGGTAATCTTTCAATTACATCATGCCAGGCATTCCACCCATGCCGCCCATTCCACCCATATCAGACATTCCGCCGTCTTTTGATGGAAGGTCTGCGATCATGCACTCAGTCGTGATGATGAGTGATGCAACTGATGCTGCGTTTTGAATTGCTGAACGCGTCACTTTAGTTGGGTCAAGAATTCCCATCTCAACCATATCACCGTACTCACCTGTTGCTGCGTTGTAACCGAATGAATCTTCTTTACCTTCTTTCACAGCGTTTAATACAACATCAGCAGGCTCGCCTGCGTTTGCAACGATTTGACGAAGTGGCTCTTCCATCGCACGAAGTGCAACACGGATACCTGCATCTTGCTCATCGTTATCGCCTTTAAGGTCTGCGATACGTGTTAATGCACGAACAAGTGCCACACCGCCTCCTGGGACGATCCCTTCTTCAACTGCCGCGCGAGTTGCATGTAGCGCATCTTCAACACGTACTTTTTTCTCTTTCATTTCAACTTCAGTTGCCGCACCTACTTGAATAACTGCAACACCGCCAGCAAGTTTCGCTACGCGCTCTTGAAGTTTCTCTTTATCATACTCTGAAGTTGCTTCTTCGATCTGTTGCTGGATCTGTGCAACACGACCTTCGATCGTTGCTTTATCACCATTACCATCAACAATGGTTGTTGTCTCTTTATCTACAACAACACGTTTAGCAATACCAAGGTCTTCGATCGTTGCTTTCTCAAGGCTCATACCAAGCTCTTCAGAAATAACTGTACCACCTGTTAAGATTGCAATATCTTCAAGCATTGCTTTACGACGGTCACCAAAGCCAGGCGCTTTTACTGCCGCAACTTTCACAATACCACGCATGTTGTTAATCACGAGTGTTGCAAGCGCTTCACCTTCCACATCTTCAGCGATGATTAAAAGTGGGCGACCTGCTTTTGCCACTTCTTCTAATACCGTGATCATTTCACGAATATTGCTGATTTTCTTATCGCAAAGAAGGACAAATGGGTCTTCAAGTTCAGCAGCCATTGATTCTTGGTTGTTGATGAAATATGGCGATAAGTAACCACGGTCAAACTGCATACCTTCTACAGTTTCAAGTGAGTTCTCAAGTCCTGATCCCTCTTCAACTGTGATAACGCCTTCTTTACCAACTTTACGCATTGCTTCAGCGATAATTTCACCAATCTCTTTATCTGAGTTTGCTGAGATTGTTCCTACTTGTGCAATTGATTTATCATCTTCACATGGTTTAGAGATATTACGAAGCTCTTCAACCGCTGCGGCAACCGCTTTATCGATACCACGTTTGATATCCATAGGGTTCATACCCGCTGCTACTGACTTCATACCTTCACGAACGATTGCTTGCGCTAATACTGTTGCTGTTGTTGTACCATCACCTGCTGTATCTGCTGTTTTTGAAGATACTTCACGCACCATTTGTGCACCCATATTTTCAAACTTGTCTTCAAGCTCGATTTCACGGGCAACTGAAACACCATCTTTTGTCACAACCGGCGCGCCAAAGCTTTTATCTAATACAACGTTACGACCCTTAGGACCTAATGTTACTTTTACAGCGTTTGCAAGTGTGTTAACACCAGCAACCATTTTTTTACGAGCGTCTTCGCCAAAACGAACTTCTTTAGCCATATCTATAATTCCTTCTAATTTTAATTCTTAGTTAACTTGTTCTAAAAGATTTAACTGCTTAAATCAAATAATGGATCTGCTTTAAATTGAAATCGTATTAAGCCTCGATAACAGCCATGATCTCATCTTCACGCATAACTAAAAGCTCTTCACCAGCCATTTCAACTTCTGAGCCTGAGAATTTACCGAAAAGAACTTTATCGCCCACTTTCACATCAAGTGTTTTAACTTCACCATTTGCAAGTACTTTACCGTTGCCTACAGCAAGAACAACACCACGTGATGGTTTTTCTGTTGCAGTACCAGGAAGAACGATACCACCTGCTGTTTTAAGCTCTTCTTCTTCACGTTTGATGATGACTCTGTCATGTAAAGGACGTAATTTCATAGTTTGTTCCTCATTAAAAGATTCGTTAATCTAATATGGTTATCATTTATAATAATCTTGCGGCTTTTCATAAGTTTTCATGCGATTTTATATGAAAACAACAAGAATTCTTTGTACGATATAATATGTGGGGATGAAATTTTTTGATTCAAGGAAAAAAGAGAAATTTATCTTCATTTGCACAAAAAATAGACACTCAATCTCTTCCAAGCGACTTCTCACCTTATTATCCATGATAGAAATTTATCAAAATGTGCCAGAGAACAGTTCAAGTAAGGGATTTAAATTATTTTTTCTAATCCCCTTTTAAAGGCTCATTCTCTTAACAAGGAACGTAATACTTTCTGATATGCAGATATCTCTTTTGGATGCTTGGCGCAATCTATCTATTCACCGCAAAGTTTGGGCGCTAACACTGCCGATGATTCTTTCTAATATCTCTGTTCCCCTTGTGGGCACAGTGGATACGATGATTGTCGGTCACTTACATAGTGCCAATAATATGGCTAGCGTTGGGATTGGCAGTAGTATCTATGTTTTTTTAGTGGCCATTTTAAACTTTCTAAGAATGGGAACAACGGGTTTTACCGCCCAAGCTTTTGGCAATAAAGATGGCAACCGTGTCCGCCAGATTCTGCTACAGAGCTTAGGGCTCGCACTAATCCTTGCGCTTTTATTAGCGATTTTCGCTCTTCCCATCTCCAAGATCGCCTTTACGCTTATGCAACCATCTCCAGCGCTGTATGAGGGTGCATCACAATTTTTTTACTGGCGCTTACTTGGTATGCCGGCGGCATTAATGAACTTTGCCTTAATTGGTTGGTTTTTAGGAATGCAAAATGCACGTATCCCCTTTTACATGTTGCTTGCGACTAATATTTTAAATGTCTTACTCACCTTGCTCTTTATTCTTAAACTTAATTTAGGAATTACTGGCGTTGCGAAAGCTGCCGTGATTGCTGAATGGTTTGGCTTACTGGTAGGACTTCTCTTTTTGCCCAAACTTCTTCAAAAAACAGTAGGACAATGGTTATTAAAGCCGCTTCGCTCATGGCAGAACTGGAAACCGCTGATCTTTGTTAATCGCGATATTTTTATTCGAAGCTTAACCCTTAACCTTGTCTTCTTTTTAGTCACGCTACAGGGAACTCGATTAGGGGGAGATACCGTTGCCGCAAACATGATTATCTTAAATGGCTTACTGATTATGTCTTATCTCCTAGATGGCTTTGCGCATGCTATTGAAGCGTTAACAGGGAAAGCCATTGGGGAAGCTTCGCCTAAAAGCTTAATGTCTGTAATGGTTATTGCCGGCGGCTGGGCACTACTTATTAGTGTCGGCTTTTTTATAGGATTTTTAAGTTTTGGGCATTACTTTATCAATCTAATCTCCAACATCCCTTCGGTAAGAGAAGCTGCTTACCCGCTTATTCCTTACTTAACACTACTCCCTTTAATCAGCGTGTGGAGCTATCTTTTAGATGGGCTTTTTATCGGCGCTACAAAAGCAAAAGAGATGCGTAATGCCATGCTCTTAGCCTTTATCATCGCCCTACCTATTGGCTTTTTACTCTTACCCTTTAAAAATAATGGCTTATGGCTGACGTTTTTACTCTTTATGTTATTAAGAGGAATCATCATGATGATGATGGCAAGACGTATTCAAACGCAAGAGAGCTGGATACCTCTACCCATTAAAACGCCGATTAAAACAACTAAAGCCTCCCCTTCTTAAACCGTTTTTCCATTCCAAACTTGCGATAACCGATCGATAAAGACGCGCACCTTTGGGGTGAGATATTTTTTAGAAGGATAAACGGCGCAAATCGGTTCTTTCGGTGGAGAAAATACCGGCAATACGGTTTGTAAGTCTCCCTTATCAACCGCTTCTTTGACTAAAAAAGAGCTCAATTGCACAACGCCAAATCCCGCTAATGCAAGTCCCTTTAAACCTTCCGTATCTTGTAAGGTAATTCGACCTTTTGGCGCAAAAAAATACTCCTGATCTTGATCCCAATATTTCCAAGGAACGCGCCGACCTTCATGTAGGTAACTTAAACATTCATGCTGCTTTAAGTCCGCAATAGCTTCAATGACTTCATACTTTGCAAGGTATTGGGGGGAGGCGCACATCAAATATTGATGGTAAGCGAGCACCTTTTGCACTAAACCGCTATCAGACTGAGCACCAATACGAATAGCAACATCAATCCCTTCTCGCACCAAATCAAGGTACTCATCAGAAAATAAGACTTCAATTTCAATAGCGGGATAATCTATTAAGAGCTGCTGAATTTGCGGCATCACATGTAATCTGCCAAAAACTTCCGGCACGGTAATCCTCAGCTTTCCTTGAGGAGCTTGCTCTAAACTTAAAGCTTCTTCGGCCTCAACAACCTCTTTTAAAATACGTACTGCGTACTCATAAAAGATCTCCCCTTCAGGGCTGAGTTTTAAAACCCTCGTCGTTCGATGAATGAGCCGATGCTGCAAACTCTCTTCTAGCTTTGCGATAATTTTCCCTACCGCTGAGCGCGATAATCCAACAAGATCAGCCGTGATCGTAAAACTCTTCGTTTCAGCCACAAAAACAAAAACCTTTAAATCAAGAATATTCTGTATTTTCATCATTGGTGAAATTTATTCCCATATCATGCAACTAAAGAGCAGTTTATCAACTAAAAGTGTTTACGTATATTAGCGCCTCACAAGTTTATAGGAGGTTTTATGCCATCACAACCGACTCACCATCAAGGACCAGCACGATCATGGATTGCCGTGATAACCCTTGCGCTCTCCATTTTTACCGTTGTCTCTACCGAGATGCTTCCCATTGGGCTACTCTCCCCTATTGCTGAGTCTTATCACGTCTCAGAAGGATTTATCAGCTTTACCGTTACAGCACCGGCATTTATTGCCGCCTTTACCGCGCCGCTAATCTTACTCTTTTTTAGCACCATCAATCGAAAGCGCTTACTCCTTTTATTAATGAGTCTATTACTGCTTTCAAATCTTCTTTCTGCCTTTGCCTCCAATATCGAGGTGCTCTTGATCGCAAGAGTTTTACTGGGGATTAGTATGGGGGGGATTTGGACGATTGCCGGCGGGCTTGCTATCAAGCTTGTATGCTCTGAAAAAGTTGCCTTAGCGACATCTATCATCTTTAGTGGCGTGGCGGCTGCTTCTGTTTTTGGTATCCCGCTTGGCGTTTATTTGGGGGATTTTATTAACTGGCAATTTGCTTTTATTATTATGGCAATCACAACCTTATTTCTAATAGTGCTCCTTATCTGGATTTTGCCATCATTACCGCAAACCATTACCTTTCAAGCCAAGCTATTTCAACAGCTCTTTAAAAATCGCATGGTGAAGATCGGGCTACTAATTACATTTTTACTCGTTACCGGCCATTTTATGAGCTACACCTTTATCCGCCCCCTTCTTATTCAAGAAGCGAATTTTGCGGACAAGAGCATCAGTTCTTTACTCTTTTTCTATGGATTATGTGGCATCTTAGGAAATTTTATTTTAGGAAATCTCATTAAATATCAACTAAAAGGTGTTATAGCCCTCATCCCCATTATACTGATGGGAAGCATGCTCTTGTTGCTGATCTTTACTCAGCAACAGCTCTTAACGATTCTTGCACTTTTACTGTGGGGATTCGCTTACGGCGCTGTTTCCGTTAGTTTAATGAATTGGATGTTTATGGCTGCGCCAAAACTGATTGAAGCCGCAACAGCTATCTATATTGGATCCTTTAATCTCTCCATTGCTATTGGCGCTTTCTTAGGAGGGCAAATCTATGATGTTTATGATATTTCAGTGAACCTTATAGGAACTATGATTATGGCGTTATTAGCCTTTTGCCTTGTACTGATCTCCCCTAACAATAGAGATTAGCTTCAATAAGTGACGATAGCAGATTCGGTGGAAGAAACACTATTTTGACAGTAAAATACTGCAACGTGCGAATCAAACCGACTTGCACGACGCCGGATAGAACGACTCTTGCGCTTCTCATGACAATGCGCCGGCAATATCACTCAGTGACTTTTAAACCCGTTTTACTAAGATCTGTTGAACATTCAAAACTCAATCATTTCATTTAAAAACATAATGTTATAGTAAAATCGATTTAAGAAAAGCCAATCTTAAACAGCTGGCACGAGATTTTAGAAAGAGCACGAAACATTCACCCCAACCTTGCATAAATCTATAAAGATACGTATTAAACAGTGCTTGCACGATGCCGGATAGAACATATTTCTTATTGTTAATAGCCCACCCGCCGGCATTTAAATCAGCCTGTTTTAAACCTATTTCATTATATAAACCCAGATTCAACTACGAATAAAAAGAAAAAAAGCACGTCTAATACGTGCTTTTTTCAATAATAATACTTCTCTCTTCGTAAGAAATGGTCTTTCTACCATTACTCTCTTTGATGGTGCTCTTACGAGACTGCATTCTAAAGAGCGAATGTCGCCTTCTGGATCGAAGCTCTTTCGGCTTCTTGGGCAACATATCTTCAAAGACTAAAGGAGCAAGTTCTGTCAGCGCTTTATCATATACTTTACGTTTAAAATGAATCACATCGCGCAGTGGTAACCAATAATCAACCCATTTATAAAGATCAAACTCGGGTTGGTCGACCGCATTCAGATTAAAATCATCTTCATTCCCTACAAATTCAAGCATAAACCAAACCTGCTTCTGACCGATACAGGTGCGCTCGCTAGTAGGATTTCGGCGAATCAGATTGTGCGGTAAGCGATAACGTAACCAACGATCTGTTCTGCCTAAAATCTTAATATGTTCAGGGCGTAGTCCAACTTCCTCATAAAGCTCTCTATACATGGCATCTTCTGGTGTCTCATCAGGATCAATTCCCCCTTGAGGAAATTGCCAAGCATCTAATTGACCAATCCGATGGCCCCAGAAAAGCTGCTGATTTTGATTACACAATATGATTCCAACGTTTGCCCGAAAGCCATCATTGTCTATCATTTTGTGCCTTTATCTAAAATTAAAATATCACCTTCTATTGTTCCATAAGGAGGCTTTAAAGCCAAGTCTAATTTAGGGTTTAATGCTCAAAATAGATTAGTCGTGATGAGAAACGAAAGCGCTTTAAATAGTTGATTTTATTTATCTCCACTATTTAATATTTTCTGACTTTTTCTAACGTCTAAGATCTTTAAGAAAAACTAACAACGTTATCATGCAGTGTATAGACCGATGTTTCAATAGAAACTCCTTGATCTGATTCAATCCAAAGCGCTAAAGGATTCTCGCTATAGTAACGCGTGGAAAATACTGTCTCTCCTTCATTAATAAAAATTTCTAATGAACTTGTATCAATAAAGAGTTGCAAATCTATCTTATCGACTAATTGAATATTGCCAAATCTTGCATCATCACGATCATTACGCCTTAAAACAAACTCATTTTCTTCATGAAAATAACAAAGCGTTACCACATTTTTACCACGCTCATCTTTTAAAGAGAGCTTAAAATCTAAGTTTTGCTCATGCTTTGAGATCTTCAATAAAACCTCTAAAGAAGCATCATAAGGACTTACTTGCTGGCTTTTTACAGCCAATTGTTGATGGTGATCTCCGGCACCGTGACGAAGCGCTACAAGTTCCTTCACAGGATTCATGTAAAGATGGTCCCCTTTTAATGTTAACTCCCTTGGAATCGTTAATGCTCCGGCCCAGCCATCTTCTTGCTCTGGTATATTACTTTCCCACATCGCCATCCAAGCAAAGGCAATACGCCGACCATCAGGAGTTTCCATTGTTTGCGTTGCATAAAAATCAAAGCCTTTATCTAGCTCTTTAAACTCCCCACGCTCATATTTTCCTGTTGAGTAATCAAGCTTTCCTACAAAATAACCAAGGTTATAGAGGTTAAGGTGCTCTTTAGGAGATGCTTTGATGCCTTGAGGGGAAAAGAGCAAAATATCTTTACCCTCTAAATTAAAGAAGTCCGGGCATTCCCACATAAATCCTTCTTCCTCAATACTCTTAGCATCACTCATTGAACCTATATATTCCCACTCTTTTAGGTCTTTAGAGCGATAAAGAATCGCTCGTCCTAACTCTTGTTGATTCTGGCTTCCCAAAATCATGTAATACGCATGCTCATGTTGCCAAACTTTAGGGTCTCTAAAATGGTGGGTGTTATCCTTGGGAGCAGCTTTAATAATTGGGTTACCTTCATATTTTTGAAAATGAAGCCCATCATGGCTATAAGCTAAATTCTGATTTTGCCAAAAATGTTCAGGATCTCCATCCCCGTAATAATGGTGCCCTGTGTAGAAGAGATACATCATTTCATCTTTGATGATCGCGCTTCCTGAGAAGCAACCATCTTTATCTTCTATATCTCCCGGAACTAATGCTGGCGGCAAATTCTCCCAATGCACTAAATCTTTACTGCGAGCATGTCCCCAATGCATCGGTCCCCATTTCGCACTATAAGGATGATACTGATAAAAAATATGATAATAGCCTTTAAAGTAGCAAAAGCCATTGGGGTCATTAATCCAACCTGAGGGCGCCATAATATGATACCCCAAGCGAAACCGCTCACTCGTTAATGGAATGTTGTCACAAACCATAAATCCTCCTATTTTTACGACAATTAAGATCGGATAAAAGGATCACCATGGACATCTTCATCATCTTTTTTTAGCGAAAAAAACGCAAAAAAACCTGCAAGAATAACAACTATAGCGATCACTAAGAAAGTCTGACTATAACCAATCTCATCTCTTAATATTCCTAAGGGTGTTGATAAAATCACCTGCCCCACTTGGGCTGCAACATGAAAACCTATCATATAAAGCGTGGCTGAAAGCTTTGTTACAAAATGTAGGGTAAAGTAACGAAACATTGGCAAAATAAAGAGCGGAACCTCAAAGGCATGTAATAACTTAATAAAAGAGACAATAATAGGATTTATGAAAAAACCACTTAATCCTATACGAATCGCCATAATCACAATGCCAATTAATAACGTATTTCTCACCCCAATTTTTCGCATTATAAGAGGAACTAAACACATCATTAAAGCTTCTAAAAAGACTTGTAGAGAATTCAATGAGCCATAGATTCTTTGCCCCTTTTCTCTAGAACTAAAAAGATCTGTGTAAAACTCAGGGAACATCTGCTGATCGTACACCGTATAAAAAGTCCAAGTAAACATAATAAAAATAATTATGACCCAGAGCTCCTTGAGTTTTAAAAGCCCTAACATCTCTTGTAAAGAAGGGCTATCTGAAGCATGATCGTGATTTTGTAGTTGTGCTCCTAATGTTTTTTCAGCTTTTGGTCGCCAAAAAATGAGATTAAGTAATAGTAAAATCCCAAAAAAAGAGCCTAGCCAAAAGTTAAGATGGGGATTAATGGCAAATAAAAAACCTGCTAGTAGTGCAACTATCGCATAACCCAGTGATCCCCAAGCACGCGCCGATCCATATTCAAAATTAAATTGCCGGCTAAACCTCTCGGTAACTGCCTCAAAAATGCCTGCCGCCGCTAAATATCCTGCAGATAATACAAAAGCCCCTACAACAATTCCTAAAGTAAAATGGTGTTTTAAAAGAGGCGCATAAATCCAGACAAAAAAAGGGCCAATTAAGCTTGTGATAGAGGCACAAAAAATTAATAACGTTCTTTTTAAGAGTAATCGATCTTGTATAGCGCCATAACCAAACATAAATACTAAAGTCACCAAAGAATTCACTGAAAATATAGTTCCTACAGCGCTTCCTGAAAGGTTTAAGCCATGATCAGGCGAAGTTAACCATAACTGAAAAAAAGACCACCATATCCCCCATGATGCAAAAAAGAGTAACAAAGTCACAGCGCTTTGAACATAAGATGGATTCTTAAATGCTTGAAGCGAATTTTTAAACCAATCAGGCATACTGATACTCCTCCTTCCAATAATTTCAACAACCGCTATAAACTTTATAGTAAATAATTGGCATCTTTTTTAACTTAAAAGTTATGTTATAGATTGTAAAAATAAGTCCGCAAATAAGCGCTGGGAGCTATATTTAGTATGAATTCTCTGTTATACCTATTATTAAGAGATTTTTATCTAATAGAGATATCAAGAATCTTATCTCTATCATCAAAATAAGGAGTCTTTGATGTTTTCATTACAAAAACAGATTGCAATGGTAACAGGTGGCGCGAAAGGGATTGGTCGTGGGATTGTTGAAGCGCTTGTAGAAGCGGGTGCAACCGTTATCATCGCTGATATTGATACAGATGCCGGCATTAATACCGCTAAGGAACTTGGTTGTGAGTTCGTTGAGCTAGATGTGACTAATCAAGCGCTTTGCCAAACGCGCATTAATGAGATTATTCAAAAGTATGGAAAGCTTGATATTCTCTGCTCTAATACGGGAATCTTTCCACAAGCAACCATTGAAGAGATGACGGAAAAAGATTGGGACTTTATGCAGGAAGTAAACGTTAAAGGCACCTTCTTTGTGGTTCAAGCAGCATTAAAAGCGATGAAATCGCAAGGCTCAGGTCGCGTTATTATTACTTCTTCCATTACCGGTAATATCACAGGATTCCCCGGCTGGAGCCATTATGGCGCATCAAAAGCGGCTCAACTGGGCTTTATGCGTAGTGCTGCGCTTGAATATGCTCGCTTTGGAATTACGGTAAATGCCGTACTTCCCGGCAATATCTTAACAGATGGCTTAAAAGCCCAAGGGGAAACTTACCTTAATCAAATGCGCGCAACGATCCCACCCCATACATTAGGAGAGCCAAAAGATATTGGCTACGCTGCGGCATTCTTAGCTTCTAAAGAAGCAAAATATATCACAGGGCAAACCATCATCATCGATGGCGGGCAGATTCTCCCTGAATCGCCGGAAGCATTGTTATAGTCTTCAACACTTTATATAAAATATAGTTGATTCGGTTTAAAAACACTGTTTTAAACAGTAAAATAATAAACGAATGAATCAAATCAACTTGCAGAATGCCGGATAGAACGATTCTTGTGCTTCTTATAACCGATGTGCCGGCAATCTGATTCAGTCTCTTTTAAACCGATTTTACTCTACTTTTAAAATCGTGCTTCTTAAACCGAATGGACGATAAAAAAACGGCAATCTTATAGATTGCCGTTTTTTTTACCTTCCCAATATTTACTAGCGATGATCCTAAATATAACTCGGCAAACTTTTCTTCCCAAGATAGATACTTAAGAAGATTCCTAAAGCGCATAAAAAGAGAATGTAGTAAGCAATAAACATCGGGTGGAATACTTCTGCAACGACCGGCACCAAAAAGGTGGTTAACCCTGCAAAGATTGCATTACCGATATTGTAAGAAAACCCCATTCCAGTTAGGCGAATATCTGCCGGAAAAAGACGGATAATAATCATCGGCACGCAAGCGACAATTCCTAAGAAGAATGAAGCAATTGCGTAGAGAATCCCGACTTTTGAAAGATCATGACTGCCTAACGAGTTAAAGAAGATAAAGCTTGTGATGGCGAGCAGTACCGCAAAACTAAAGAGCGTTTTACGAAGCCCAAAACGATCCACTAAAAAACCCGCAGATAAGCTCCCAACGATATTCATAAAAGTCGCAATGAGCGCAGCTCTATTGACGAATCCCGCATCCATACCAAACATATCTGACTTCATCAGATTTGGCGCAAGAAGCACTAATACAACGCCGGCAATTAATAGCCAAGTACTTAAAGTTGCGATAAAAGCTTGGGGCCTAAAATCCTTTAGAATCGTTTTCATCGGCGTACCGGCATGAAGGGCTTTTTTCTTTTGCATCTCTAAAAAGACCGGCGTTTCTTGTAAATAACGGCGAAGATAAACGGCGAGTAATCCTAAAACACCCCCTAAAATAAAGGGAATGCGCCAAGCATAAGAGAGCGTCTCTTCTGCGCTGAAGCTAATACTCATCATCGTTGAGACAAAATGCCCAATTAAAACCCCAAAAGTGAGCCCTGCCGCAATGGCGCTATTGGCAATCCCAAAACGATTACTAGGCACATGCTCTGTCACAAATACGTGCGCGCTTGGCACCTCACCACCTAATGCAACACCTTGCAAAATTCGCATGGTAAGAAGTAATACGGGTGCAAGATAGCCGATCGACTCATAAGTGGGCAACAGCCCAATACAGAGCGTTGGAATTGCCATCATAAATAGCGAAAACATAAAGACCTTCTTACGCCCAATCAGATCCCCAAAGTGCGCTAAGACAACGCCGCTCAAGGGCCTAACAAAGTAAGCGATGGCATACGTTAAATAGGTCATAACCGTTGCAATCAACTCAGATTCTGAAGGGAAAAAGAGAACCTTTAAAGTCGATGCAAAGGTTAAAAATACAATAAAATCATAAAACTCTAGCGCCCCACCTAAAGAGGAGAGCGAGAGTGTTTTTGCATCTTGCATCGTTAAACGTTTTGCCACAATGATTACTCCTGTTGTTGATCCATTTTAGGAATTAAGAGCATACTATCCCCATAACTAAAGAAACGATAACGCTCTTTTACAGCGTGAGCATAAACTTCTTCCATGCGGTTTTTTCCCATTAAAGTTGAGACTAAAACCAATAATGTTGATTTTGGTAGATGGAAATTAGTTAATAAGCCATCGATCACCTTAAAGGTAAATCCCGGTTTAATAAAGATATTAGTGTCTCCAGTAAACGCCTTTAATTCCCCGCTCATTCCCGCAGATTCAAGCGCTCTTACCGCCGTTGTACCGATCGCAATTACGCGCCCGCCGGATTGTTTTGTCGTAAGAATCTCATCGACTGCTGATTGCGGCACTGAAATCCACTCTTTATGCATTTGATGCTGATCTAAATCCTCATGACGGATCGGCTGGAAAGTCCCGGCACCTACATGTAGCGTAATCTCTGTAACATCAATACCTTTAGCTTTAATTTTTTCTAAAAACTCTTCGGTAAAATGAAGCCCTGCTGTTGGCGCTGCAACGGCTCCTTCTTCTTTATTAAAAACTGTTTGGTAGCGAGATTGATCTAACTCTTCATCACTACGCGTAATATAAGGCGGTAATGGCAGATGTCCATAAGCTTCTAATACTTTTGCAATAGGTGAGTTATCCACTGTTTTTAAGAGGAAAAATGCTTCATCACGAGAAACCATCTCTAATAGTGGCTCGCCATTAATCAATACTTTCTGCCCCTCTTTAAGCGCTTTACTCGCTTTAATCTGCGCTAAAACCTCTGTTTCACTCACAAGGCGCTCGACCATGATCTCAATCTTACCGCCAGTCTCTTTACTGCCAAACAATCTTGCCGGCAATACGCGCGTATTATTAATGATGATCCGATCGCCTTTATTGAGGTAATCAATTAAATCTTCAAACGTATGATCATTAAGCTTCCCTGAGCTTGGTACTAATAACCTTGATGTCCCACGGATTTTTGGGGGGAATTGTGCAATCAATTCTTCAGGGAGATGATAATCATAGTCTGAGAGTTTTAACATTTTTTCTTTCCTAGCTTTGTTCTTGGCAAATTCATTTTGCTCTATTTTAAAAATAAAATCCCAAAGCGCCAAACGCTTTGGGATCTTTTCTGCAACTATTCGTCTCTATAAATCCTTAACCACTACATATCTTAAAGATATGCAGTCTCTTCGGCGTAGAGGGATTCTTCGGTTTCACGAGCTCGGATCAATCTCGCCGTGCCATCTTCTAGCAATACTTCAGCAGCTCTTCCGCGCGAATTATAATTTGAAGACATGGTAAAGCCATAAGCTCCGGCATGGGTAATTGCTAAATAATCACCTGATGTTAGTGCTAGCTCACGATCTTTCCCAAGAAAATCACCTGTCTCACAAATAGGTCCAACAATATCGTAATTCTTCACTTCACTTTCTGAATCTTCATCAAGATTGATGATATTCATCCACGCACCATAAAGCGCTGGGCGAATAAGATCATTCATCGCCGCATCTACAATGGCGAAGTTTTTTCCTTCATTCTCTTTTGTTAAGATTACTTGCGTTACTAATACCCCAGCGTCACCAACGATCGAACGCCCCGGCTCAATAAAGATCTTTAAATCCCGATCGCCAATCTTCTCAATCGCTTGCGCAATCCATTTTGCAGGATCAATTAAAGTTTCATCTTCATAACGAATCCCAAGGCCGCCCCCCATATCGAGATGCTTTAAGTGAATCCCAAGTTCTGATAATTCATCAATAAGTGCGAGCGTTAAATCTAATGCTTCTGCATACGGCGACATCTCCGTTAATTGCGAGCCGATATGAAAATCAATTCCGTGAATATCTAATGCCGGCATTCTCGCCATCTCACGATACATCGGCAGCGCATCATCCATGCTGATGCCAAATTTATTCTCTTTTAAACCTGTTGAGATATAAGGATGGGTTTTAGCATCTACATTGGGGTTAATGCGAAGCGATACCGGCGCTTTTACCCCTAACTTTGTGGCAACACGATTCAGCATATAAACTTCAGCAACCGATTCGATGTTAAAACAGCCGATCCCTGCTTTTAAAGCAAATTCTAAATCAGATTCTTTCTTACCAACCCCAGAATAAACGATTTTTTTAGGATCACCACCGGTAGCTAACACCCGTTTTAGCTCACCCTTAGACACAATATCAAATCCAGAGCCCGCTTTTGCAAGAAGCTTTAAGATTGATAAGTTACTATTTGCTTTCACGGCATAACAGATCAAATGCGGATAATCCCCAAAGCCCTTATCATAAGCATGGTAATTACTTAATATTTTTTCGGCAGAGTAGATATAGAGCGGCGTTGAGAATTTCTCTGCCACTTCTGTTAAAAGAACCTGATCAATTTTCATCTTTTTTATAACTTGTCATAAAGTGCCCATCATTATGCTCTGCTTCGCTCTTTGCGATGTAAAGCGCGCCTGTTTGTCCACATCCTGCGACAAATAATGTTGTCAAAAGGAGTAACATAAACTTCCGACTGATCTTCAGCATTGATAATCCTTTCTCTTAAATCCATGCTAATTACGAACTTGCTTCCATTTTCCCCTTTGTAGATCTACTTTATAGCAAAGTGACAATCTATGGGAAAATTAGATCTCAATGAGTGAAGATAACATAATCCTTTCCATCTGTTCCATTGTTCTCGTCGAATTATCATGAAAAATTTTTAATAAAAATAACAATTTGCCAAATATTCGTTTCTGCGCATTTTTTAACAGATCCCGTGGGGGGATAGCTATATTTGATATTTTATCCCTATTTCGCAAATTTCTCTGATAGCTAGGCGAATTTATTAGCAAAACATGTTATAATTCATAGCTGTTTATACTTATAATAATTTCATCAAAAAGGTTGGTTCAATGAGTGATTTTGCCAAAGAGATTGTCCCGATTAGTTTAGAAGAGGAGATGCGAAGCTCCTATCTTGATTACGCAATGAGCGTCATCATTGGTCGTGCGCTCCCCGATGTCCGCGATGGGTTAAAGCCCGTTCATAGGCGAATTCTTCACTCCATGAATCAGACCAATAACCATTGGAATAAACCCTATAAAAAATCAGCACGTATCGTTGGAGACGTCATGGGGAAATATCACCCACACGGCGACTCTGCAATTTACGATACGGTTGTTCGTATGGCGCAAAACTTCTCGCTACGCTATATGCTCATTGATGGCCAAGGAAACTTTGGTTCAATTGATGGTGACTCAGCTGCGGCAATGCGTTATACCGAGGTGAGAATGAGTAAGATTGCTGAAGCTCTCTTACAAGATATCGACAAAGAGACGGTCGATTTCACCCCAAACTACGATGAATCTGAAACGGAACCTTCTGTTCTTCCAACACGAATTCCTAATCTTTTAGTCAATGGTTCTGCGGGTATCGCAGTTGGTATGGCAACTAATATTCCGCCACATAACTTAACGGAAACGATTAATGCCTCTCTTGCGCTTCTTCATAACTCTGAACTCACGATTGATGATCTGATGGAATATATCCCAGCACCAGACTTCCCAACTGCCGGTATTATTAATGGTACCCGTGGTATTCGCGAAGCGTATCACACGGGCCGAGGCCGTGTGGTGATGCGTGCTAGAGCAGAAATAGAACACGATGAAAAACGTGGTCGTGATGTGATCGTGATCACAGAGATCCCTTATCAAGTCAATAAAGCAAGATTGATCGAGAGAATCGTTGAGCTCTACCGTGAAAAAGTGATCGAGGGCATTGCCCCAGATGGTCTTCGTGACGAGTCTGACAAAGATGGAATGCGCATCGTGATTGAACTTCGCCGTGGTGAAATGGGCGAAGTAATCTTAAATCAGCTTTATAAGCACACTGCGCTTCAATCAAGCTTTGGTGTCAACATGGTTGCGATCGACCGTGGTCAGCCAAAACTGCTTAACCTTAAAGAAGTATTAGAAGCATTCTTACTTCACCGCCGTGAAGTGATTACACGCCGTACGATCTTTGATCTCAAACGTGCAAGAAGCCGTGCGCACCTTTTAGAAGGTCTCACCGTTGCCCTTGCCAACATTGATGAGATGATTCAGCTTATCAGAACATCAGCAACAGGCGCTGAAGCGAAAGAACGTATGCTTGCCCGTAGCTGGGCACCTGGTGAAGTCTCTGCAATGCTTGAACGTGCTGCAGAACTTAAAACAACACCTGATGGTTTAGGCGAAGTTGGCTTAATTGGTACAGAATACAAACTCTCTGAAGAGCAAGCACAAGCAATCCTCGACATGCGTTTACAACGCTTAACAGGACTTGAGCAAGATAAGATCTTAGATGAATATAAAGGTCTTTTAGATGCAATCCGTGAGTTAATCGAAATCCTCGTAAACCCAGATCGTTTACGTGAAGTGATCGAAGAAGAACTCATCGAAGTTCGTGATAACTTTGGAGATGAGCGTCGTACAGAAATCCGTGAAGCAGCTGAAGATATCAATCTTGAAGATCTTATCGCTGAAGAAGATGTCGTCGTCACGCTCTCTCGCCGTGGTTATATTAAATATCAAAAACTCGATGAGTACCGTGCGCAGCGCCGTGGTGGCCGTGGAAAATCAGCCGCACGCGTCGTTGATGAAGATGACGTGGAACACTTAATGGTGGTTAGCACACACGCACAATTAATGTGCTTCTCTTCATACGGTAAAGTTTACTGGTTACGTGCCTTTGAGCTTCCAGAAGCAGGCCGAGGCGCATCGGGTCGCCCGATCATTAACCTCCTCCCATTAGAAGCTGATGAGCGCATTACCTCAATGCTACCTGTAGATAGCTATGATGATGATCGTTATATCTTCATGGCAACGAAATATGGGGTTGTGAAGAAAACGATTCTCTCAAGCTTCCAAAGTCAACGCTCAAGCGGTTTAATCGCCGTCAACCTTGATGAAGGCGATGAGCTTATCGGTACGGAGATCACCAATGGTGATAATGATATCATGCTCTTTACCAATACCGGACTTGTGAATCGCTTTAGCGAAGAAGATGTTCGTTCAACTGGCCGTGGCTCACGTGGAGTGAAGGGAATTACCCTTGTTGAAGATCAACGCGTGATCTCTATGATGCTTGCTGAAGATGAAGGGGTTGTATTAATTGCAACAGAGCATGGTTATGGTAAACGTACTCGTATTGAAGAGTTTGCAAAACGTAATCGTGGTGGTAAGGGCGTCATTGGTATCCAAACATCAGAGCGAAATGGTCAAATCATCGGCGCTTGCATCGTTGAAGATGAAGATGAAGTAATGCTGATCTCTTGTAATGGTGTTTTAGTTCGTACCGCTGTGAACGAAGTTTCAATTCTAGGGCGTAACACCCAAGGGGTTCGTCTCATTCGTTTAGATGAAGGCGATATCCTTGTTGGTATGACGCGCATTGAAGAAAATGACGCTGATTGTGATCCTGAAACTGAAGAGTGCTGTGATGAAACAGATGAATCAGGCGTTATTATCAAAGAAATTGCAGAAGTCGCAGACGCGCAAACTGTAGAATCGGTAAAAGAAGAGACAGAAGAAGAGTAATCTTCTAGGAGTATTCTCTACAAAAATAAAAGGTGAACCATGATGGTTCACCTTTTTTAATTCTTTCTTACTTTTAAATAAATCCTAACGATCTAAAACAGCAATGAACATCTAAAGTATTAGATCGTAATTTCCCCCTTACTGAAAATCACTGCATCACTACTGATAATGACCTGATCTTTTGCTATAGCCACCGTCATCTCTCCTGTACGATCTGAGCATTGAAAGGCCTTCATCACCTCTTTTCCAAGCTTTTTAGACCAATAAGGCGCTAAGAAACTTTGAACAGCTCCCGTTACCGGATCTTCATTCGTCCCAGCCCAGGGCCAAAAATACCGATACTCATAATCATAGGCTTCGACGCTCGATCTTGCCGTTACTAATACGCCATTGATATCCGTTTTAATACTTTTAAGTTTGCCATAGTCAGGGCTTAACAGAGAAAGCATTTTGCTTGCGGCAACTTCTACTAAAATAATATTATGTTCTTGATTATAAAAACAGCTCTCAACTTCACTGATCATGAGCCCTTGCAAAATCTCTTTTGAAATCGAAGAGACTTCTAGAGTTGAAAGCGGGAAACTCATTGCTATTTCCTCTGCCTTTTTAATAATTTCAAGCGTTAATCCTGAATGTGTCTTAAATGTAATATTTCCCGTAATCCCCATTTCAAAAAGCACTTTAGCAGAAGCAAGCGTGGCATGACCACACAGTGGAATCTCCATTTTTGGTGAGAAATAACGTATATGATAAGTGTTTGCCGCAAGTGGTGATACAAATGCCGTTTCAGAAAAACCAAATTCTTTAGCAATCAGTAGCATCTGCGTTTCAGAGAGTGATAACGCTGAATCTAACAGGCAAACAGCTGCAGGATTACCTTTAAATAAGCGCGTTGTAAAAGCATCTACAATAAATGATTGTATCTTCATCTTAAACTGCCGCCACGACTTTTACTTCAACCTTCCAATCACTACACATCAATCCCGCTTGTACGGTGCAACGAACAGGAGCATTATCAGAATCTACCCACTCATCCCATGCACGGTTCATGCCCTCAAAATCAAGGCTGTGAACTAAAAATATTGTCACATCTAGAATTTTAGATTTATCACTGCCCGCCTTTTCTAACAGCTGATCGATATCTTCTAAAGTACTTTTCATCTGTAGATAAATATCGTTATCAATCACAGTAGGGACAGCCGTATAGTAAATGGTATTTTGATGAATCACCGCATCAGACATTCTTGCGGCTTTATTAATTCTTGTAATCATGATCGCTCCTTAAGGTTAATACTGACACTGTTTTTGACGTTGTTTAGGCTCTGCGGCAAACCGGATCTCTTCCGCTTCACTAACAAGCTCTAATAGATCTAAATAATAATGGATATAGTGCTGCTTAATTGATTGATATGCCGTATCGACCTGCTCGGATAACAGCGTTCTAATCTCAAACTCTAAATCATCTAATAATTCAGGATCATCTTCGCACATATCACACCAAAGAATAAACTCTTCTTCAAGCTGCTTAAGTGGCTCAAGATGCCGTTCTCGCATTCTTGCTAATGAATTTTTATTAAGATTAAAGGCTTTAATCGTCTCTTTTGCTCGCCAATACTGTTCATCTGTTAAACCTGATTTTGCGGAAATCCGGCCATTTTTATAATAACGAAAATATTCTCTAGGATCGTCTTGATCAGGCTTAATCAACAGCTCATGATTCACTTGATGAGGATTTCGAGCACTATCTTTAAAAATGCCACAGGTAAACTCATTGTTGCAAGAGCCAAATAAATTCTTCCACTCAAAGGTTAAACCTTCATACTTAGAGCGTGGATAAAGGTGCTCAATATGGCTATCTTCTTTCGTAAAGGTGCTTTCACAATAAGCACACAGCATAAACTGCATCTCATTGAGTTTATCCCAAATTTGCCGGCGATCACCACCTCGTAACCGTTCCCAATTTGTCGCGCCATTTGCTTGAGCTCTTGCGATACATTTAGGGGGATCTTTTGGTCTTGTTAACTTTCTCATTAACGCCTCCTATGGATCATCCTTTTTTCGACTCTCTCGCTTCGACCTTAATCGATTTTTAATCCCTTGCAACTTCTTCTGATGTCGAATCTTTTCCATTTCGATGCTCTTTTCACCAAAATGCTTCTCTAGTAACTGATAGAGTAGTTGTCCCTCTTCGGTATCATCTAAGCCATTTTCGATTAGTTTCTCAAGCTGTTGATATTGCTGATGTTCTAAAACATCGGGAACTTCAGCAATATTTAAAATTCGTAATAAAATATTATCTGCAGATAATCCTCTTGTTTGAAAACTCGGCGCATGAACCTTCACACGATTTGTTTTAAAGTCATTCTTTAAAAAACGAATCTGATCCTTATGCACGGTTGAGATCACTTGCGGACTGTGTGTCGTGATAATAAATTGCATATTGGGGAAAATATTAAGTAGAGAATCGATGATCGTCTGTTGCCAAGTGGGATGAAGATGAAGCTCAATCTCATCAATAATCACCACGCCTGGACTTTTACGGGGGTCTTCTAAATGAGGATTTAAAATCTCTAATCGGGATAATAGATCTGCCACCATAAATAAAACAGAGCGCTGACCATGAGAGAGATACTGAATATCATGAAGCTCACCATAGATATCTAAGACCACGCGATCTTTCCCAGTAGAGCGATCTACAAAAATACCTGATGCATTAGGGATCAATATCTTTACCGTATCATTAACGAGTTTTTTTAGCTTTTCAGCAGTCGAATGTGGCCGGCATTTTAATGCCGCGATTTTCTCATCAGTATCCACTAACTTTTGCTGAATCCCGCTTAGGGCATCTTCTAGTAGGGATCTTTTAACAACATCTGCATTTTTCTCTTGATTTAAAAACTCATCTAAAGTTCCCGTTAAAAGAGATCTAAACTGCTCTAAATCTCGAAGTTCAGTGCCTGCTTCTTGGCTCGAAAGATTCTCTAAAGTAACAAACCATTCAATCATATCGGAAATACGAATTTTTTCCTCTAAGGCATGATCATAAGCACTAGCACGATTAAGATGGATTTTTCGCGCACCGCGAACAAAATTAGGGCGATTAACGCTATAGAAGATAAAGAGTGGTAACGTCACCTCACAGCCATTAGCAGTAATACACTCTCGAATCACTGCGCCATAATTTCTAAGCTCGGATAGATCAGACTTTTGCTCCTCTGCGCCATCTTGTAAGCTATGCGCTAAGGAATAATGAATTTTATTATGATCATCTAACTGCAAATCTATTAAAATTTTTGCATCAATTTGGCCACTTTTAATATCATTATCTGTAATCTCAATACCATCAATATTCTCACGTCTAATTGCACTTAGCACCCAAGATAACGCCTTTGTTAAGCTTTCACAGATCGTTGTCTTTCCTGTTGCATTTTCCCCAATTAATACGGTTAATCGCTCATCAAATTTTAAGTTAAGATGATCAAGACGGCGGATATTATGCAATCCAAGACTCTCAACCTTAAAAGAGGCATGATTCAAAATTGTTTCACAGCGTCCAAAAGCAGCTTTCGCTTTTTGAAAATTTTCATCTTCTAACAATGATTCACTATCAGTAATATCAACACATTTAAAGTAATCTTCCGCCTCTCGATAATTTTTTAATAATGAAAATTCATCTTGTCCATCAAGTTTTTCAGAAGATTTCTGCGATTGTTCTTTATGACTCATAGCGCCTCCCTAAAATGTGAGATTGATCCTTTCAATGTACCATGAATCAACGCAGAGCAGTATATTCCTAAGAATATAGGCGCACCTAACTAAAAAATAATAAAATGGTGCGCCGCATTTAAAACATCATATACTTCAATAAAATTCTGAATATTCCTTAAAATTAAAACTAAGGCCGCTCGCCACTGTTTAAACGGCGCTCAATATCCAAAATAACTGTAGGCAGATCCGCTATCGTATCAATCACATAATGCGCACCTGCTTTAGTGAGCTTTTCTACAGCAACCTTTTTACGCTCATCCACTTCAGCTTGCGTCATCGCACGATACTCATCGTACGTTGCACCAAACTCATTTCCTGATACAGAAATTCCTACTGTCCACATACCTGCGTTAATGCCTTCATGCATCCCAGCAACCGCATCATCGACTTTGATGCAGTGCGCCACATTCATAACACCTAGCTCTATGACATTTTTTAGTGCCATCCAAGGCCCAGGGCGAGAACCAACAGCAATTTCATCGCTGGCAACAACGCAATCAGGCTTATAGCCATAGCCTTCTGCTGCCGGCACTAATGCAGCCATTACAGGCGTTGGGTACCCTGAACACGAGCCAATTTTTATCCCATTTTCTCTTAAGGAAGCCATAAGCTCAATAACGCCATCTAAAGGTTCTGCAAAATTGACAACCGCCTCAATTTGCAGCGGCATAAAAGTATCATAAATCTCTTTTACCTCTTTCTCTGTGGGCTCTACCCCAAACTGAGCGAACCATCTTGCCTTAATTTTAGGATCTTGTAGTAAGGTGCGAATATGATCAATTTTCCCCATACCCATCGGCCCACGAGATTCTGCCAATGTAATCTCAAAATCATAGGCCCGCTTAAAAGCATCGACAAAAATTTGTGTCGGTGCAAAAGAGCCAAAATCGACGGTGGTTCCCGCCCAATCAAAAATAACCGCTTCAATCTTTTTCATGATCTATTCCTTACTCATTCACTATCTTCTATTGATTTAAATTGGGCTAAAAACCCTTTGAAATTACCTTGAACACCTTAAAAGTACCTCGTAGGGATTTATTTCTTCATTTGCTTTTGAAATAGCTGTTGTAAAACATTGCTATCTCCTAAGAAGTTTTGTCCTCTCTCTCCCGATAAGGCCTCTGTTACAAGAGATTCCCACTCCCTTTGATCATAGCCATAATCTTGCGGTTGTATTTGTACACCTAATTCCGAAATCCATGCCCCAAGCTTCTTAGAAGCCTCTACTAAATCTGCCCCAAAAACTCTTCGTAAATCTTGAGCAACCGCCCCTTCACTTTCTGCAAAGGAGCGAAGAATCATCGGCAATGTAAAAGAGCAAGCAATGCCGTGAGGAATATTCTTATCTAAAGTAATGCCATAAGAGATATTGTGCGCAATGGAAGTCTTTGTATTAGAAAATGCTAGCCCAGCCTGTAAAGAACCTAACATCATCTTCTCCCGTAACTCTCTATTTTGAAGATCATTCACTAAGGCTGGAAGAGTCTGCAAAATAAGCTCTATCGCACTTTTTGCAAATTGCAAAGAGATCGGATTACGGTTTTTATTCCAAATACTTTCCATCGCATGCGATAACGCATCAAGTCCTGTTTGAATCGTTATAGATTGTGGGAGTGCTTGCGTTAAATCAGGATCACAAAGTGCAGCTTCAGGATAGAGCTTTAAGCTACTTAAGGAATATTTTGTGCCCCTCTCTTTATCCCACAGTGTCGCCCATGAAGTCACTTCGCTACCGGTTCCTGTTGTTGTCGGGATTGCAATTATTGAAAGGGCTGATTCTATAGG
Organism: Ignatzschineria rhizosphaerae; assembly: GCF_022655595.1. Taxonomy (NCBI): domain Bacteria; kingdom Pseudomonadati; phylum Pseudomonadota; class Gammaproteobacteria; order Cardiobacteriales; family Ignatzschineriaceae; genus Ignatzschineria; species Ignatzschineria rhizosphaerae. The sequence continues at coordinate 2,627,824 of NZ_CP093379.1, read as the reverse complement.
CTGCTTATGATAAAGAATATCTTGCACAATTTTAGGATGACTTCCCGCTACCGCTAATGCTTTTGCTGTATCGATCACAGAACCACCGCCAAGCGCAATGAGTACCTCAACCTGTGATTCATAAGGTTCAAAAGCGGCACAAATTTCGGCTAAATCTGCTATGTCAGGGTTTTCATAGACTTGATTCAAAACTACCGCACAACCTTTCGCTTCAGCTTTAATCTGCGATGCAAGCTCGTCAAAATAAGAATGATCATATGTCACAATTGCGTAACATCGACCTTGTAAAATAGAGGTTATCTCTTCAAGTTTTCCATTACCAAAATAAATTTTGACAGGGTTATGAAATTGCCACACCTAAAATCACCTCTCGTTAACCTATAAATATACTAATAAATGCCTCTATGAATGTGATTAGGATAACGAATCATTATTACAACGAAATGACAGCAAAATACGAATGAAGATGATGTTAGATAGAAAAAAACGAAGTTCAATTCCACACCATCTTGCATTATTTCTAAATTAGGAGAACCTTTTAATGCGTTACACCCAATTAAGATCTTTCTATGCCGTTGCAAAACTTGGAAGCTTTGCGAAAGCTGCAGATTACTTACATATCTCACAACCGACGATTACAGCGCAAGTCAAAGAGCTTGAAGAGCAATATAATGTCTGTCTTTTTTACAGAAAACGTAATAACAATACGCTCACTAATGTCGGTAAACAACTCTTTGAGCAAGTGAAAATGCTCTTCTCTTTAGAGGAGAAGACACGCAAAATGTTAATCGCCAATGGCAATCTTACAATGGGAACGCTCACCTTTGGTGCAGTTAGTCCTGCTGCTGCCATGCCCATTATTGAACAATTTCATAAACAGTATCCCCAAATTGATATCCAGCTTATTCCTGGTAGTTCAAGTAGTATTATGGAAGGAATCTTAAATGGAGAGTTAGATGTCGCCATTTTAGCAACCGATGAAAAGCATCCTGATCTATACTCCATTCATATTACCGAGCAACCTATCGTTTTAGTCGTCCCTAACCACCTTCCTCTAGCAAAAAAGGAGAGCATTTTACTTAAAGATATTACGGATATTCCGCTTATCCACCGAGATCGTGGCTCAAGTACCCGTAAGATTCTTGAAAAAGCGCTATTAAAACAGAAAGTTGCCCCCAAAACGACTTTAGAAGTAGCTAGTAGAGAAGGAGCTAGAGAAGCAAGTATCTCCGGCCTTGGCGTAAGCTATGTCGGGCTTCATGAATTTCAGCCACACCCTAATATTTCATTAGTCAAAGTAAAGGATACGGAACTTGTTTCAAAATCCTATCTAATCTACTCTAAAGAGATGGCAAATCTTCCTATGGTGAAAGCGGTTGTTGCAATTATTACGCAGAGAAAACAACATAAAAAAAAAGCCCATCTAATGATGGGCTAAAAAGTGAGGAAGAAATCGATTAAAATCTTCCTGGAGTCACTCAGTATTTTGTAGAAGTCTTCACGAAGATTGTTATCTAAATGAGTCTTTTACAATTAATATCCCTTATTTCGAATAGAGAAATTTAAAAATCATGGCGCATACCAATAAGTAGGCGATTATTTTTTAGGTCTTGCTTGTGGTAATAGCGATTTGTTGTGTTCGTGAAGGATTGCTTCACTGTCATCGCTTCATACTCCGCCCAAACCTTAGTTCGCTGACTAAATTTATGCTCTACACCAACTGCCCAAATATTGAGTTTATTCTCTTCCCGCCTATTTTGATGAAACAGGCCATTACTCTCCTTCTTCTTCGCATTACCATAAGAGATAGAGCCATAAACTTTCGTCATTAATGATTCATCAATAAGATAAAATGCCGTCAAGTCAACCCCGTAAGCAGTATGTTTATAGCCTCCTGGGGTTAAATTTAGCCCACGAACGTTTGCCCAATAGTTCTGGCTTCGCTCATTTCCAACACCAAAGGTAGCAAGCCCCTTCGTTTCCCCAACCGCGCCATAAAGGTTAACTCCCCATTGTGGTGTAACATAACCCACGCTTAACCCCCAAACGTGCGCAGCCTTTGCCCCTGGCTTTTCCGTATTTCCTGAAATATAACCCGCTTTTATATAAGCACCAGAATCATGGAAGTAATTGAGATTGGCTGTAAAAAGATCTACATCTCGTCGTTTATTAAAGATGTAATCTGGCTGGTCTGATTTTTGCGACATAATTACCGCAACATCAAAGTTAAATCCATTCCATGATGGTGATGTATAAAGTAAGGCGTGTCCGACTCTAAACATCATGGAACTATTAAAGTTATTAATGCTACCCATTGATCCTTGAAAGAGATCTCCCGTTGCACTCATTGATGCAGCATTCCAGTTGGCATTACTTAAAGATGTGACTGTTTTGACTTGTAACATCTGCTTAAAAGGGTTCTCAATCTTCCCAACAGTCAATGCTCCATACCCATTTTTTAGCGTTAAATACCCTAAACGCTGATTAAAGGTGCTAGTTTCATCGTTCGTTGCCGCATTAAATCCCCACTCTAAATGATAGATCAAGGTAAAAGCTTCTAACTCTTCTTGCCCAATGAGCCCCAATCTTGAGCCTTGGTCCTTCATTCCCGATACCCGAGGTCCTTTATTAATCACATTACCATTACTATCAAACTTCCAAGCGGCAGGGTGAGTCCCATTTGCCCGGCTATTTTCAAGGCTTAATCGAATCTGTCCGTATATTTCTGTTTGTGCAGAAGCAATACCTATCGATCCCATTATTACAGTAGTCCCTAATACTAAAGGCAATAAAAGCCTTCCCCTTTTTTGTATATTTGTTGTCATAGAACAACTCCTCCCTAGTAAACCTATGGGCAGCTTCTCTTTTTATTTTTGGATGCTTTACCCATATCTACCGTTTTCTATCAATACGCAGACCTGCCTTGTGACCCCGAACTTTAATAAAGTTTCTTTTGTGGTGGCCCTGCGAAGTTAAGTGGACCTATTGCTGTCATATCAACTTCTACAACCGTCGGTCCTTCAATCTCGATCGCTTTTTTAATGACGTCTTTAAATTCATCAATTGAGCGGGCGAGGAAACTGATGCACCCCATAGATTCTCCAAGTTTTTGATAACTTGGTGTATGGAGCTCGTTATAATATTGTCTACCACCAAAATAGTTATTTTGAATCCCTCTCATCACACCATATCCTTGGTCATTCATGACAAGTAATACCATATTGGTTTTCTCTTGCACCATCGTGGCAATCTCACCGATGCCGAGCATTAAGCCACCATCGCCCACGAGTGAAACCACTTTTTTATCACGATTTGCAATCGAGGTACCAATACCATGAGCAAGCCCCAAACCTATTGCTCCAGCAAGTGAGTGAATATTTTGTAAAGGTTTCTGTACAGGAAATAATCGACTCCCCCAAGTACTTCCTGACATCGTAATATCTCGCACTAAAATACCATCTTGTGGTAGCGCCTCTCTGAGTGCAAAACAGAGCTCTGCGTAAGGACCTAACTGCTTTGTTAATGCTTCAACAGCAGCATCTTTCGCCGCAATAATCAAATGATCATAATCAACATCGACCTTAGTGCTATTTCCTAATTTTTCTACTAAATAGGCTAATGATTCTTTCGCATCAGCGCATATAAAGTGCTTCACCGCATAGTTACGCTGCTGCGCTACAGGATTTGCATCAATTTGTATCAAATTCTCAGGGAAAACGACACTATAGGTTTTAGTCTCATTACTTCGTAACCGTGATCCTACAACCATCGCAAGATCTGCATTTTTAATAAGTGCTTCCACCTTTTCAGAGTTATGAAATGCCCCTAAACTACGAGGATGATTATCGGCTAAAAGACCTCTCGCATGGGTGGAAGAAACAACAGGAATACCTAAATCTGCAAGTTTTTTGATCTCGCTACCAGCCTCTAAACAGCCCCCACCAATCCATAAAATAGGGCGCTTTGCCGACTTTAACGACTCTGCCAAAGTATCTAATGCTTCCGTATCTAGCCGTGGTAATTGCAACGCATTAACAGGGTAAAGCTCTTTTGGTAATTCTATCTCAGTCGCTTGAACATCTATAGGGATTTCAACACTTACAGGCCCCATCGGTACCGTTTGCGCAACACGAATCGCTTCTCGCATAATACCTATCGCATTTTCAGGACTCATAATACGAAATGCAGCTTTGCTCGAGGCTTTTAAAAAAGTGAGTTGATCTTTCGCTTCATGAATAAAGCTCGCATCACGATCTAAGTACTCACGTTCCACTTGCCCTGTAATGTGAAGTACTGGGCTTGCTGCATTACAGGCTTCAATCAATGAGCCCACAGCATTTCCCGCCCCAGCCCCGGTACTTGTAAGTGCAACGCCTAAACCTTTAAAGCGCGCATGAGCATCTGCCATCGTTAAACATCCTGATTCTCCGCGAGCACATACAAAATCAATCTTCTCTCGGCGCCCTATTGCATCGGCAATCGGTAAGTTATGAATCGAAATAACACCATAAACATTCTCAACACCATGCGCTTCAAGCAAACGTACAATTGCTTCTCCCACAGTTACTTTCATATATTTCCTCCTGCTTTGTTGATGATCGTTGTTATAACTTTTTAAACCCCATCACCAACTAGTCTCTATTTATTATTGAATTACTTCAGAGGAGTCCCGTTAACATGACGAAACTCCCATCTATCTATTTTTGACTAATCACACCAAGGATTCGGTGTATCATCCATACCAAAGAAAACACTCTTTTGCTGCATATAAGAAAGAATGCCTAAACGCCCTTTCTCGCGCCCAATCCCACTCTCCTTATACCCCCCAAATGGAGTGGAAATAGAGAACTTCTTATAGGTATTGACCCAAATAGTACCGGCTTCTAAAGCTCTTGCTAATTGCCATGCTTTGCGGTAACTCTCCGTCCAAATGCCGGCTGAAAGCCCATAAACGCTATCATTTGCTTCTTTGATTAAAGCCTCTTCATTATCAAAAGGCATCACAACTAATACAGGACCAAAGATCTCTTCTTGACAGACTGAATCGCTATTTTTTAACCCCGTAATTACGGTCGGCGCATAATAACTACCCTTTACCAAATCACCCTCTATTAAGCGTTTACCACCAACTTCAATCTTGCCACCTTCTACCAGAGCTTGCTGCACATATCGATCAATGCTTAAAAGGTGCTGTTCACTAATCACAGGCCCTACTTGTGTCTGAGGATCTTCAGGATGCCCCACACGAAGTTTTGCCGTTTTAGCTACTAATTTACTAACAAATGCATCGTAAAGAGAGACATGCACAAATAAGCGAGATCCAGCAATACACGCTTGCCCAGCTGAACTGAAAATCCCATAAATCACCCCATTAACCGCTAAATCAATATCGGCATCTTCTAAAACAATTGTCGGTGATTTCCCGCCAAGCTCCAGCGAGGTTGTAATAAGTCTCTCTGCAGCAACATGCGCTAATGCTCGCCCTGTATTCGTCCCTCCTGTAAAGGAGATCTTGCGAACCAAAGGGTGATTCACAATCGCATTCCCAATAACAGAACCTCGTCCTGGCAAAACACTTAAAATTCCTTTTGGCAACCCTGCTTCTTCAAATCGTTTAGCAATTTCTAATGCAATCAAAGAGGTTGCTTCGGCTGGCTTTAAAATGACAGCATTCCCCCCTGCAAGCGCAGGTATTAACTTTTGAACTTCAGAGGCTATTGGTGAATTCCACGGCGTTATTGCCGCAATAACCCCTAACGGCTCATAAAGACTTAATGTTAAAGCATCATGCATTCGTTGATTAGTAAGCTCGTTATCCATTGTTTCTAGGGTCGAAGCAACATAACGCGTCGTTGCAATAGCACTTGCTACAAGTCCCCGAGTTTCATAAAGCGGTTTACCATTATCGCGTGTTTGTAACTTCGCTAACGCTTCCCGATCTCGATCCAAAATATCAGCAAACTTAAAAAATATACGCGCACGCTCTGTGGGTAAGAGATTTCGCCAAGAAGGCGCTCGCCATGCTATATCTGCTTTTTCAATCGCTTCATTTACATCGTCTAAACTCGCTGTTGAAAATTCTGCATTTAAACTCCTATCGGCAGGAAAAAAACTTTGAGAAGTTTCCCCTCGCCCTTGCTGCCAATCCCCTGCTAAAAATAGTTCTTTTACCATGATCTACTCACTCTTTTATCATTATGGATCACTGATCTTTTTAAATTTCGTGTTTTTTTGTATTTAAACAATTAAGCTGTCATCTAATTGATTACAAAATCGTGCCACACTTAAAGCCGCCAGCATTGATGTTTTAGGGTTATTCTCTAGTGGGACACCTCGCATCACAATCTCCATCTCCCCAAAAACACCTTTTGCCAAAATCTTGTGTTGGTTACAGTTCATTGAGGGATCTGCAATTAGTTCCACCTTAGTTTCTTCCATACCAATACCTGCCAGCGCCAGTGTTGCGGCCACATTGGCATTGGCGGGAAATAAGGTTGCAGCTTCACGTGCATTGCCTTTAAAAAAGGTTGTTGCCTCAGTAATGGCATCTAAATCAACCAACTGTTCTGCATGACTTCCTTTCCAACTACGAGGATTTTTACGCCCCTGATAAATCACGGCATCTAATCCCGCCACTTTAGCGGATGCTAAACCATCAACACCAGCAATCGCTCCCGATAGAACATGAACACGAGCCCCATATTTTTTGGCTTCTTCTCGTACTTTCTCTGTAAATTCACTATCTGCAAAAGTTCCAACAGAGATCACGCCAATATCTAAACCTTTTTCAATCAAATCAAAAATATGTGCCCGAAGCCCTGCTTGCCCAGCCATCTCAATCACTCGATCTGGCACTCCTGTAATTTGCGAGACCTGACTTACAACTTCTACATCAGAACCGACAAGCTTTCTTGTACTTTCAATATCTTGTGGCATCACAACAACCCAGCCTAATTTCACATCTAATGGTAATTTAGGAAGTACCGTTTGCGCCATTGCACCATAACCGATGACCATAATTTTTTTCATTATTCTTTCCTCCACTTTTATCTCACCAAGAAATGATGACTTCCCGCTTATCACTCTTAAATCTCACGACTAAATCCACCTGAAACATCCACCACAGATCCCGTGGTGTAAGAGGAGAGTGGTGATGCTAAAAATACCAAGGCTTGCGCTGCTTCGTGGGCATATCCTAAACGCCCAAGTGGTATTCCTCGTTCTTTAGCAATTCCTCGAATCCACTCATCCCAACCTTTCGATTGATCCGATCGGTTCTCAAAACGCCGGCGCCATTGTCCTGATTCCACCATCCCAATAAGAATAGAGTTCACTCTAATCCCCTCTTGCGCAAATTCTTGTGACAAGGTTTTGCTAAGATTGAGTAAACCCGCTCTTGCTGCAGAAGTTGCCACCATATGTCTCTCTGGCTTTAATGCGAGTAAAGAGTTCACATTTACAATACTCGCAATACTCGATTTTTGTAGATAAGGCCGCGCAGCCTTAATGGGATTTAATACCCCAAAATATTTGAGCGTAACTTCGCTTAGCCACTCCTCATCTTGGGTGTTATCAAAATCTGCAACCTTGCCTTGCCCGGCATTATTAATCAACATATCGATCCCCTCAAAATGGGAAGCAACCTTACCAATAAAGGCATCTATCGAGGATTTATCTAAGACATCAGCTGATTGGATCAACATATTCTCATGTGGATAGAGCGTACTTAACTGATCTAATGATTCTCGTAAACGCTCCTCACTTCGACCACACCAAGCAACTTTCGCGCCTTCTTTTAAAAGAAGTTTCACTGTTTCAAGCCCAATACCAGAAGATCCTCCTGTCACTATGGCAACTCTATTTTTTACCCCAAAACTCATATAAACCTCCTATCGATTAAGCTTGTTAGACACTTTGCCAACATCTCTCGCCTCAATATGGCGACCACTATTTAAACAGCGTTTTTCTAAAATAGTTTGGCGCATCGATATAAGCTAAATGCCCTGCATTAGGGACTTCATGTAATACTATTTTTTTGAATTTCTCTTGAAGATCAAACATCCCTTTTGGCGGTGTAATGCCATCTTCTTCACCATAATAAAGATCTATCTCACAACCGACATCAGGCAAACTTTGATCGATCTGATCATATGCAAGAAGATGGGATGCATTCGTAAATCCTTGCGGTGTTAACCCTTTTGAGACAGTTCTAACAATCTCCATATTCTCATCTGTTGGAACTCCTAAAAGAAAAGGGCCTCTCTCATTTGCCATCCCAATATTGCCAAGCTTTGCTAATAGCTTCGGGCGGCGTTCATAAATCTCTAATTTAGTCGCAGCACCTTCATGCATATAACCTTGCGCAGCACAAATTAAAACTAACTGTGAAACCCGCTCAGGATATTGAGCCGCAAAAGCTGCTGCCATCATTGCTCCGAGAGAATGTCCTACTAGGATAAATTTATCCACTTTAAGTTCATCCACAAATGCTAAGAGCCTTTTTGCATAATCTATGCCAATGGCCGTCGGATTCTCAAGGAGTATACTTTCACCATAACCAGGAGCATTCCAAGCAATTAAATGATGAGAGATGGTTGAGTCTTGTAATTGCTTAATCCAAGAAAAAGCCCCAGAACTAATCCCATGAAGAAGAACGAAGACCTTGCCCTCACCTTTTTTCTCGAGGTATTCAATCCCACTTTTTCTCGCAAATTGATAATCTATCACCTGACTCATACTTTCCCCTTTTACACGTTATACTTCCCTAATCTCTAGTGAGTGGAATCACACCGTTTAATCAATCTCTCTTAAACGGTGATTCATCCATTCCTCATCTATTTCTTTTTATTTCCAACGAGCTTTTTGATTAATTACGTTTTACTTTTGATAATGGGTGATCATCAGGATACGTTGGTATTTGGGGTTTTGATGTACCTAACATCACGCACATCAATGCATCTTCTTGCGTATAATTATAAAGACCACGATAGATACCTGGGGGAATAGAAATTAGGTCACGCTCTTTTAAAATCAGCTCTGCTTTCTCTCCGTTATCTTCTAAAAAAAGTTTGATCGAACCACGAAGTAAGAAAAATACCTCTTCAACATCATCATGAAGATGGAGCGGCCCTTCGCATTGCGCTGGTAATACCATTGTTGAAAAAGTAAAATTTTCAGCAGGGACCGTATTAGTATCAGCTGAGATACCAGTTGCACCTGTTCCCATATAACGCATCTGAGCACGGCGATATTTTGGATCATAATCCGCTTGAAATTTAAGAGCGTCAAAATCATATTTACGATCTTCTAAACGCGCCACTCGCGAACCTGTGATCCACTCCTCTAAAGTTTTTCCTTCTGGACGCTTCCAAGTTTCAAATTCTCTAGACATAATATTCTCCTTTATGTGTAAAACTCTGCCCTCAAATAGGCTTATGAGTCTTGTAATATCATGAATCACTTCATGAGTTTTATGATAATGTTTGCAGGTTATATCTCACTTAATCACGATAACCTTCAACAGATTAAAACACCCTTACCTCATCCTTAATATCGACGAATTAAGGGAACTAAAATCAACGAACCAACAATAGCGACTAATGCGAGGAAGATAATACCGGTATCAAAGTCCCCTGTTGCCATCACAATGTAAGCTATTAATACAGGGACAATCGCACTGGCAAAGTTTGCAAGCCCATTAAAAATCCCACCGGCAGTTGTGGCGACCTCTTTCTCACTAACTCTTGAAAGAAGTGCGAATACTGCTGATACACAAATTCCCCACATCATTGAGCTAATCGTCATCATGGTAATTACCATCACATTACTCGTCACCAACACCATGAGATACATGGCAATTCCCGCTCCTAATAGCCCAATAAATACTTGTGGTGCTCTGCGAACGGTAAAGCGATCTGAGAAAAGCGCCCCACCAATCTCCCCAATTAGCATTCCGATAAAAGGAATCATTGAAAGCGTGCCAAACTCTTTAAGATTAAAGCCCTTCTCCTCCATTAAATAGGTAGGAATCCAGCTATTTAAGCCCCAGAGATAAGTCATTAATGCAATATTAAAGAAACAGACAAGCCAGAAGGCTTTATTACTCATTAATGTACGTAAATTCTCTTTATGATCTGTTTTAACAGCCTTCTTCTGACGACCTGAAACTTCCACTCCTTTTAAACCAAAGTGAACTAATACTGTCGCAACTAAGGTTAATGCTCCCATCACAAAGAATGTCGTATGCCAATCATAATGTGCTAAAACATAAGCTGTAATCGGAAATCCTAATGAAGCACCGATCGGTGTTCCTAAGATAAACATCGTTGAAGCACGAGCTTGCTCTCTATCGCTATAACAGAGTTTTACAATACTGTAACAAAGCGCAAATAGCGGTCCTTCGGCAATTCCTAGTAAAATACGATTGATAAACATCCATTTATAACTGGTGGTAAATCCCATGATAATCATCAAGATTCCCCAGCTCAGTACGGACCAGAAGATCAATTTCTTAGGGCTAAAAATATCTCCTAAGAAACTTAAAAAGACTGATGAAAATCCATAAGAGAGTAAAAAGCTCGTCATTAACCAGCCTAATCGACTCTTATTTTCAGCAGCTCCCATTGTTTCTTGGAAAGTGGGATCTGAGAAAAGTACAGCAATACTAATCTTGTCAAAAAAGGCTAAAACCACACAAATCATCAACACTGTTGCCGGCGTCCAATGCTTCAACAGATTTTTAGGAACTATTGATCCTCTCTCCAATGTAACTTCTGCCATCACTACTCCTCCTTATATTCCATATCAGTGCATTAAAGGCAGTAAAATGAATACTTAGCCTTATTAAATACACCCTCCTAGCAATATACTGATATCAGTACTCTTGGCCTTTTCGGCTCTTTTATTTTGTGACTACAACACTTTTAAGGATTTATGGCTCTCAAACTTGATCAACGTAAACTCATAATATTAAACTCAGGATCTGCTAATAATATAGGGTCTAAAACGCGATCTGCTCGTACCCAACGTTTTGCGATCTGCACCACTCTTGCATCATTCACAGAGACCAAATATTGCAATTTCCCTGCTTGATCAAGATAGAAAAAACTCTTTTGACGCGCCCCAGAATCTCGCACAACAACCGCTGTGTTCTCAATATTCACAGGTGTTCCTAAAATTTGAATATTACAATCGTATTGATCAGACCAGAGCCAAGGAGTTTCTTGATACTTCTCTTTGCTCTCACTATCTAACATTGCTTTTGCAGCAGTAATCCCTTGGTTTTGTGCATTTGCCCATGATTGAATGCAAAATCCTAAATCAGGGTGAATCGCAACATCACCTGCGGCAAAAATATCAGGGTGGGAAGTCTGGCAATAATGGTCAACCACAATGCCATCTCGCACCTCTAATCCTGCATCAACTGCGAGCTCTTTATTAATATGTGCGCCAGCCCCTACCAATACAGCATCAAAAGACTGCCACTCTTGATCATCTCGTAAAATGGTGAGTTGTCCTTGATCTTCAGTTATATCTAACGTTCCACATTCAAAGCAGAGCTCAACACCTTCCTCTTTATGGAGATTTTCAATAAAATGAGAAACTTCACCACTAACACTTCGCGCACATAATCGTTCACCCAATTCTAAAATGGTGATTCTTTTCCCTTTTTTTCGCAAAGATGCAGCGATCTCAAGTCCAATCCAACCACCACCAATAATGGCAATATTATCGATCTTTGGAAGTACCTTTTGTAGCGCTAAACTATCATCTATCGTTCTTAAGGAAAAAAGATTTGGTAGATCTTTCCATGATTCTACGGGGATTCTTGCCTGACTTCCTGTGGCGATAAGTAGCTTATCAAAAGCGATCTTCTGCCCATCATCAAGCATCACATTTTTATTTTCTGAATCAATTTTGATCGCTCTATAAGGTTTATAAAGCGTTAAGTTTAAAGACTCTACAGTTTCTAGTGGGAAGAACTGCAACGCATCATGTGTCATCTCCCCCAGTAATACCTGTTTTGAAAGAGGTGGTCGTTCATAAAAGGTATGTTTTTCATCAGAAATAATGGCAATTACCCCCTCATATCCTTCAGATCTTAGGGTATGGGCTGCCCAAATAGCGGCTTGCCCACCACCAATAATAACGATATTTTTCATGACTCCTCCAGGTACTTCTTCATTGAACCTGTGAATAGTGCGCTTTACGTGTATTGTCACTACCTTTGCTAACACTATTCACTATCTTTTATAGAATATTTATTTATTCACTTGTCTTCGCGTATCATGATCTAAGCCACCATCAATCGCCCACTCTGTAAAGAGTTCTAGAGCATAGTCATATACTCTTGGCGTCCATGCTGGCGTGACATAATCATCATTAGTGTAATACTCAAAAGCGCCTCCTAGTGGTGAATGCACATACCAAAAGTAAGCTGATGACACAGGGTGTCGCCCAGGCCCTATAAACGAATCCCATTTCAAACGGTTCATATTAAGCCCGCCACCGATCACTTCATGGATATCTCGCACCACAAAGGCAACATGGTTTAAGCCTGTGGTCTCTCTATTTGGTAATTTAAGTAAAAAGAGATCATGATGCCAACCTTCAGCCGCACAGCGCATAAATGCTCCACGACCACGATAAGCATCAGACAGATAAAAACCTAATTTGTCCTCATAGAACTTTTGAGTCTTCTCAAGATCAGGGGTAAAGAAAACCACATGACCTATTGATACAGGATCAGCACTTTTATACACAGGACTCGGCTGATTAATTCGATTAATTTGTCCATATTGATTCAGAGGAAGACTCTTAACATCTTCAGCAGGTCTTAAGATCGCCTCTTCAAAAACCAGTGTCATTCCGTTAGGATCCTGGCACTTTACAACACCATTTTTATACTCAAATCCAGGTTCATTCTTAAGATTCTCTGCTAAGCGCTCAATATCTTGCTGACGATTGACCGCCCAAGTCACTTCTCGAAGGGTTGAACCTGCTTCAAAGGCTGGGGGTAAACGCTCATCATTAATATCAAATACATAGACAGCACTACCATTATTTAAAGAATATTTAAGCGTATCTTTAAAATCACTAGCCACTGATTTTAAACCAAAATCAGTGAGATATTTTTGGGATTTTTCAAAATCCTCTACCCCAAATTTTAATGTTTTAATTCCGTTAAGCATCGTTAAAACTCCTAATTAAATACAAACCCACCGTTAACAGGGATATTTTGTCCGGTAACAAAAGATGCTAAATCTGACAACAAATAAAGTGCTGTACCACTAACATCGTCAGGAAGCTGCTCTCGTTGAATCGCGCGGCCCGTGATATATAAGTTGTGCCTCTCTTTTGGCACATATTCTGTTGCTTCTACTAACGTTAAACCTGGCGATAAACTATTAACAGAGATATTAAACTCTCCAAGCTCCCGTGCCATTGAGCGAGTCATAGAGAGAATCGCACCTTTACTGGCAACGTATGCCATCAATTTAGGTGCACCCCATAGCGCTGTATCTGAGGCAATATTGACGACTTTTCCATAACCAGATTTTTTTAAAAAAGGAACCATTGCTTGAGTCATCAACCATGTGCCTTTCACATTCACGGTCATTACCCGATCCCAAAGCTCAGGATCGTAGTCCATCATATCGACCCCACCAACGCCCGTAGCAAGGGCCGCACAATTAATTAATCCATCGACTTTTTGCCAATTAAGCGAAACCCAAGTTGTAACATTATCAATTGATGTTTGAGTGCTTAAATCTGCAGTAATATAAGTCACAGGAAATCCTTCCCCTTGTAACTTCTCCGCCTTTTCTTGTAAAAGGTCCGCCAAAATATCGACCATTAAAATGCTCGCGCCAGCTTTAAGAGCCGCGCAGGCAAAATCATACCCAAGCCCACGCGCAGCACCGGTAATAACAACATTTTTTCCTTGTAATAAAGTTGTCATACCTCTCCTTTTACTCAGCTGGATGAATCGTTGCACCAACAACATCAACGTTCTCTTTACTCTTTTGATACGCCTGATATAGTCCAAACTGATTTTCCGCTGCACGTTTAAACATACGGCGTAAACGAGTAATACCAACATCATGTTGATATAAGAACTCATGATCACGTGCATCTGGCGCTAATAGTTCAAGAACAATTCTATCTTGCTCCAGTACATCCCAATGCAGCCCCTCTAAGTAATTACGATATAGGAAACGCCAAGTATCACGCTCCCAACCTTGAACATTACGGCAACGGAAGAAAAATACTCGAGTATTATCCTTATCTATTGGGGTTGCATATCCAACAATCCAGAAGCTTCCTCCTGGTCCAAATTTTTCTTGATAAGGAATTGAGAGCCGAAGCCAAGCTGCACCCGTTTGCCCATATTCTACCCAGTCAAAATTCACACCTGTTTGCCCTTCTTTTTCAAAAACAAAACCTGTTTTTGTCATTCTAAGGCTCATGTCTGCTTGGCGATCTCCTTGATACATCGAGTGAGATGCTGAGTGAAGATAAGTACCATGCATCGGATCCATTACATTATCTACTGCATATTGGTAATTCACCTTCCAATCTGCCATACAAAGAAAGCTACTCCAATCATCACTTGCAAGTTGCTCTGGGAATATAAGTTCATCTGGCGCTGAATCATCTATACCAAACCAGATAAAGATCGCACCTTGTACTTCTTGAACGTGGTAAGACTTTACACAATCAGCACCCGTCATAGGGCAACTAGCAACGGCCGGCACATCCTCAACAACACCATCAAAACGAACTTCAACACCGTGATACCAACACGCAACTCTATTTCCTAAGTTCCAGCCTAAAGAGAGTCGTGCTCCTCGGTGAGGACAACGATCTTCAAGTGCATGTACCTTTCCATCTTCATCTCGCCAAACAACAATATTATCGCCTAAACGAGTAATTCCTACAGGGCTATCATTTACTTCCCAGCTTGCTAGTACTGGATGCCAAAGATTACGTAATCCGTAATCAAGATACTCTTGTGCATCATTAAAATTTCTCATCGTCATTGTTCTATCCTCCAATAGTTTTATATTTACTAATAGCCTAAACGAGCCATTTCTGCTTTAAAGCTCTCTTCTGTAAATGCATCCCCTGTTTCTAGGAGCATTCCCTGTTCGTTTAAGGCTTTAACCACTTCAGATAGTGATTTAGCGCCACCGGTAAAAGCTTCTATTAAATTATGAGCAAGGCTTAATTCATATTTTGTTGGTGAATGAGAACGGTGCTGCCAAACAATGTGCTCTACTTCACCTGGAATTTGAATATTATTTATTCCTGCATCTGGATTAGGCTTTTTCTCAATCCAGTTTTTTAGTTTAATGTTAAAATCGCTCATGGAATCTCTCCTCCCTTTCGATAAGTCTTATCTATAGATAATTTCTGCAGATAAAACATGGCACTCTATCTATATTTGAGTGTTATAAAATATAATTGAAACTATCCATACTTCTCTTGAGATATAATTTTGAATGGTTACTCTGATTTTTCTAAAGAGATCAGTACTGACTCACCCTCGATCTTTACAGGATAAGTACATAGATTTCGGCAGCCAGGTCCACTTTCTAAATTACCTGTTTCAATATCAAAAATTGCTTCATGAAGAGGACATTCAACTGTGCCATCTTCAACAAAACCTTCCGTTAATAGCGCATAAGCATGTGGACATACATTTTCAATTGCGAAATATTTATTATTCAATTGAAAAATACCAATTTTCGTCTCTGCCACATCTACTGCTTTAGGCATATATTCATCAATATCACTAACCTGACATACTTTAATCCACGCCATATTAAACTTCTCCTCTGCTAAATTCTCTATTGATACCTTTTAGTATTCTTTTTTAATTAGAGAATGATGCTTTTATAATCATTGCTTTTATTATTTTTGTTTTATATACAAAACATTGTTTACTTTGTAAAACATTGATGTCAGAATACAATTAATAAAAGAATGATGTCAAGCCTATTCTTATAATTAACAATCTTTTACAATCTTAAGAATGTATAGACCTATAGGAAACGCACTATGAATCAAGAGAATGATCAAGAAAAATATTTAGTACCAGGGCTCGTAAGAGGTCTTAAAATTTTAGAACTTTTCACGCCAGAACAATCTGAAATGTCGTTAAGTGAAATATCTAGCGCACTAGATATTAACCGTTCAAGTGCTTTTCGGTTAGTTCAAACATTAGAACAATGCGGTTATTTAAATCGCACCCAGCATAAAACTTACACCTTAAATGTAAAAGTATTACAACTTGGCTATACAGCTATTTCTAGTATGGCAGTTCCTAGACATGCCACTGCTGTCATGCAACGCTTAAGAGATATCACAAAGGCAGCTGTACATATTTCAGTGCTCGATGGAATTGATATCGTTTATCTTAATAATATTCAAGCCCCTGGGACTTTTACATCCAATATTAGAATTGGAACAAGATGGCCTGCTTATGCTACTGTCATTGGTCAAATGCTTTTAGGGGCCTTATCTGATGATGAGATCCGTGAGCGTTTTGCAAAAATACCTGAATGGGTGAAATATTCTGAGTCAACAGCTGAAAATATTGAAGAGCTCATTGAAAAAATACATATTGCAAGAGAAAGTAAATACTTAATTAGTTGGAAGAACTTTAAGCCTGATATGATCGCTTGTGCCGTACCAATTATTGGTAGAACCTCACAAAAAATTCAATATGTACTATCTGTAAGCTGCCCTGCAACAAGCTTTACAAATAGAAATGAGTTTATTGAAAAAGTTATTCCTCATGTAATAACTTCAGCACATGAAATCTCTCAAGTTGCGCTAATTTAATACAAAAGCAATCTTACTAATTATTAATATCGTTATTTAAAACAGGTGATTTCTCTGTCACAATATCCTATAAAATAGTCTTTTATAAGAAAAAACTCACAACATAAAGGATGATATTGTGACGATTAATATAAACAATCCCGATTTTATATCGACTTATCTTGCGATTAATGCCGATAAATTTCCGCAAGAATCTTTAATGCTGATTCAGCAAAAAATTGCCTCATTACAACCTGAACAACAACTGAAATTGTCCGAATTATCAATCAAAGACCCACTATTAGCATTACTACTTTCCTTCTTTTTTGGAACTTTTGGGGTTGATCGTTTTTATATTGGTAATTTTTTACTTGGTCTATTAAAGCTGATCACCATTGGTGGTTTTGGAGTCTGGACTATTATCGATTGGTGTATCATGATGAAAACAACTCGTAAACAGAACCTTGAAAAACTCTTAAGCTTCCTAAATAAGCTATAATCAAGATTCATATCTAATCTACAAAGGGATTCCCATGATTATCGTTGTTATCGCCTTTATCGCAATTATCATCTCTCTTGTCTATCTTCTAAGAGAGAAGACTGCTAGCATACGTTTTGGAATCCCCTTAGCCATTATTATCGTGGCAATCATTACCTTCTTTATTTTTCAAAATTATTTATTCCCCTATGATCAACATACACCGATGAGAGCAAGTGAACAGTCACAAATAGGAAAAGAAAAAGCAAGAGAAGCGAGAATGCAAAGCCGTGAAAGACAAAATGAACGTTAAACTAAATATAAAGAATTAAATACCTATAGCATTAAACCTATATCATCTATCAAAGCGCTAACAAAATTAGCCTTTTTGTTTTTTGTTATGCAACAAATAAACTGAGTACCGCAAGTTGCCACGGTTCAGCCTTAAGAAAATTCAAGCATGGCTCTGGCAACGACAAAGTACTACTAACTTCACTGTTCTTTCAGATGCAATCAATCGTGCTTATGATGATTTACCCATCACAGAAGTCAATATCCCAAATTTCTGTTATTTGCATATCGGCAAGAAAACAAACTACTATTTACTAGTTTTTTAGTTGCCGGAGCTCAACTAAGAAAGAAGTTCAAGCGTTACATCGGCAACTTTATAGACTTTCTAACTTCACATCTCTATCAGATTAAATAAGCTGTGCTTATCAAGGTTCAACCATCGCCGGAGTCAATATCTCGCCTCTTTCTGATCTGCATGCCGGCAAGTTAACCAGCATCTATTTATTCTCTTTTTCCTAAATCATCTTAAAGAAGATCTATCGATTGCTCATTATAAAAAGCTAGGTTTTGTTGGTTGCCGTGGCTCATCTAAATACATACGGACTGACGGGAAGAAATTCTCAATAAAACTTTCACAACATTATTAATGTGTCACACACAATAAAACCGTAGCTCTCCTAGTTGCCGCGACTCAGCTGTAAAAGAAGTTTGCACGTTACACCGGCAACTGCAAGATCCCTCTAACTTCACAGCTCTTTCAGAGGAGATTAATGGTACTTATTAAGGCTCACCAATCGCCGGAGTTAATATCCCGTATCTTTCTGATTTGCGTGCCGGCAATAGCATCAGCTTCTATTTTCTTCAGACAAAAGAAAAACCTCTAGCTCATCTGAACTAGAGGTTTCCTATATTAAGCCCTGGGGGTGACCTACTCTCACATGGGATCTCCCACACTACCATCGGCGCTACTACGTTTCACTTCTGAGTTCGGGATGGGATCAGGTGGTACCATAGTGCTATTCTCCCCAGGAAAACTGGTTCGCGCTTGGAGTCTTTTTTATTGTGACTCCACTCACTGAATAAATTTGATTAGTTGGTATTGTAACAGCAAACTTTCGTTTTATTTAAGTTATTTTGTATTCATTTTGAACTTTAGTGAAACAGTCTTTTATCATGTTTCGTATCAAAATTGTCTAAGACCTATTATATGGTCAAGCCTCACGGTCAATTAGTATTGGTAAGCTCAATGCATTACTGCACTTACACACCCAACCTATCAACGTCGTAGTCTTCGACGGACCTTTAGAGGGGTTAAACCCCTAGGGAAATCTAATCTTGAGGAAGGCTTCCCGCTTAGATGCTTTCAGCGGTTATCCCGTCCATATGTAGCTACTGGGCAATGCCATTGGTATGACAACCCAAACACCAGAGATATGTCCACTTCGGTCCTCTCGTACTAGAAGCAGCTCCTCTCAAATTTCCAACGCCCACGGCAGATAGGGACCGAACTGTCTCACGACGTTCTGAACCCAACTCGCGTACCACTTTAAATGGCGAACAGCCATACCCTTGGGACCGACTACAGCCCCAGGATGTGATGAGTCGACATCGAGGTGCCAAACTCCGCCGTCGATATGAACTCTTGGGCGGAATCAGCCTGTTATCCCCGGAGTACCTTTTATCCGTTGAGCGATGGCCTTTCCATACAGAACCACCGGATCACTAAAACCTACTTTCGTACCTGCTCGACGTGTCTGTCTCGCAGTCAAGCACCCTTTTGCTTTTGCACTCAATAGCCCGATTTCCGACCGGGCTGAGGGTACCTTCGTACTCCTCCGTTACTCTTTCGGAGGAGACCGCCCCAGTCAAACTACCTACCATACAATGTCCTTAACCCGGATAACGGGTCTAAGTTAGAATTCCAAAACTTTCAGGGTGGTATTTCAAGGATGGCTCCACTAAAACTAGCGTCTTAGCTTCAAAGCCTCCCACCTATCCTGCACAAAAAGATTCAAAATCCACTGTAAAGCTATAGTAAAGGTTCACGGGGTCTTTCCGTCTTGCCGCGGGTACACCGCATCTTCACGGCGATTTCAATTTCACTGAGTCTCGGGTGGAGACAGCCTGGCCGTCATTGCGCCATTCGTGCAGGTCGGAACTTACCCGACAAGGAATTTCGCTACCTTAGGACCGTTATAGTTACGGCCGCCGTTTACTGGGGCTTCGATCAAGAGCTTCGCTTACGCTAACCCCATCAATTAACCTTCCAGCACCGGGCAGGCGTCAGACCCTATACGTCCACTTTCGTGTTTGCAGAGTCCTGTGTTTTTGATAAACAGTTGCAGCCAGCTTTTCACTGCGACCTTCCTTAGCTTACCGCGTAAAGCGTTCACCATGGAAGGTGTACCTTCTCCCGAAGTTACGGTACGATTTTGCCGAGTTCCTTCACCCGAGTTCTCTCAAGCGCCTTAGAATTCTCATCCCAACCACCAGTGTCGGTTTGGGGTACGGTTCTCATATCACTATAGCTTAGAAGCTTTTCTTGGAAGCATAGCATCAACCACTCCGGAGGTCGTAACCTCCTCGCATTCACATCTCAGCATTAAGATCCCGGATTTGCCTAAGATCTCTGCCTACCTGCTTACACTGGTATACCAATAACCAGCTGGTCTAGCTTTCTCCGTCCCTCCATCGCATGATACGAGAGTTCAGGAATATTAACCTGATT